>NZ_JAUBRK010000197.1:0-1002 GCF_036701825.1 Microcoleus sp. MOSTC5
ATTTTAAACCATCCTAATCTTCCTTCAGTCTTGTCTTATGGTACTTTGGCTGCTTAAAAACTGTCCGGAGTATTGATTAGGAATACTCAAAATCTGCAGTGAGAAACAAGCTAAACTACTCGGAGTTAAGCCCTGCACAAGAATTAGTCCACATTTGGAACAATGTTGTCTGAGATTGAGTGCCAATATGTCATACGAGCAAACGGCAGTAGATTTAGAATACATCACCGGTGTCCAAACCAATGCCATGTCACAACGCCCGATTAGTCCATCGGCAAGAGTTTCAGTTGCCGATAGTCACAGAACTAATTGAAGAATTATGTGTAGATGGAGGAAAAGTTAGATTAAGAACTGCACAGGGACTAGAATGTATCTACAAAGACTATAAAGCAATGCACACCAACAGCGGATTAATCGCGGTTTATCAAGATAACATTGGGCTGATTAATTGGGTCAACAGTCAACCCATCGCGTCAATTGTTACCTGTCGCTTGAGATGGACATGATGGAATTTGGAATATTATCGCTTTAGTCGCCCCAAATCGACAACGCCGAGAAATCCTTGACTGGTATCATCTGATTGAAAATCTGAATAAGGTTGGCGGTTCACAACGAAGAATCAATGAAGCCCAAGCTTATTTATGGATGGGACAGGTAGAAAAAGCGAAACAACTTTTTGCAAATCTGACAAAAAAAGCCGCACAGAATTTCTGCGTATATCTCAACAAACACGCCTGCACGCATCGTTAATTACCACTATTATCAGTCAAATAAGATTTGCTCGATTGGCTCGGGTGCTGTGGAATCCGCAATCAAAAAAATTGGTCGTCGTATCAAAATTTCTGGCGCACAATGGAATGAGCAAAATGTCCCGCAAGTCTTGGCTCATCGAGTAGCTTACTTAAATGGAATGATGGGTGTCAATCTCAAATTGGAGTTTAGACTAAGCACAAATTGACCCAGCTAATGCTGAGGGGAAAAAATGGTTGATCAGATGGTTGA
>NZ_JAUBRK010000117.1:0-9847 GCF_036701825.1 Microcoleus sp. MOSTC5
AGATTGCACTCACTTTTTTCACTTCTCTGCTGCAAAAGCGATCGTATCCCTCTTTAAAAACTGTCCGGAGTATTGTATTACCAAAGTTAAATTTAAATCTTTGCTATGCCTAAAGATACAAGCTTTTTACCAGTAGTTTATGTAAATCTCAATTGGAGAAACAATTATCTTTTAATCAGGGATTATGCCGCAATACTTCGGGCAACTGCATACCAGCGAGCAGCCTTGGTCAATCCTGGGAGCAGTACAATCAATACAACAGAATCAGCGCCGTATCCTTTTCAAATGCGGCGACCCCTGCCTTGCTATTAGCGTGCTTGCACCAAACTTAATTCGGGTACGGATGACGCCAACTGGTCAATTCCTGCCTCATCGGTCATGGGCAGTCACACAAGCAGATGAAGAATGGCCTACTGTGCCGTTTGAGGTGCGAGAAACCGTAGATGCAGTAGAAATTCAGACTGAACAGCTTCGCGTTCTTGTTAACCAGAATCCTTGTCGTATCCAATGCTTCGACAAATCCGGACAACCCTTTGCTCAGGATACAGACCAGGCGATGGGGTGGCGGACTGGCGCTACTGGTGGGTGGAAACAAATTGAAGCTGACGAACATTTCTATGGCTTCGGCGAACCCACTGGTTTACTCGACCAACTGTCTAAAGTGAGAACTAATTGGACAAGTGATGCCATTGATTTCGGCATTCTTACAGACAGTATGTATCACGCGATTCCCTTTTTTATGGCGTTGCGTCCGGGAGTGGGGTATGGAGTTTTCTTCAACACCACATTTTGGAGTCGATTCGATCTAGGTGCAGAGCAACCTGGAGTCTGGCGGATGGAAACGCAAGCTAGCGAACTGGATTATTACATTATTTACGGCCCCGAACCCGCAAAAATTCTCGATACTTACACCCAGCTAACCGGACGGATGCCTATGCCGCCTCGATGGTCGCTTGGGTATCACCAGTGTCGCTGGAGTTACGAGTCACAAGATATAATCCGCAAATTAACTCGTGAATTTCGGGCTCGCCGCATTCCCTGCGATGTCATCCACTTCGATATCGACTACATGAATGGGTACCGGATTTTTACCTGGAGTCCCAAGCGGTTCGCTAACCCGAAAGAATTGGTAGACGACCTCAAGCAGAATGGCTTTAAGGTGGTGCCAATTTCTGAACCTGGGGTGAAGTACGACCCAGAAGCCGATTATCAAGTCTTTGACGAGGGACTTAAGAACGACTATTTTATCCGCAAAACTAACGGTCAACTGTTTCACGGCTACGTTTGGCCTGATAAAGCCGTTTTTCCCGACTTCATGCGCCCTGAAGTCAGGGACTGGTGGGGAAATTTACAAAAAAGCCTAACCGACATCGGTGTTGCTGGTATCTGGAACGATATGAACGAACCTGCACTTGATGACCGACCGTTCGGCGACCCCGGTAACAAGATAACGTTTCCCCTTGACGCCCCACAGGGTCCAGCGGATGAGAAAACAAACCATGCGGAAACTCACAACCTCTACGGGTTAATGATGGCACAGGCATCTTATCAAGGGATGGAAAAGTCACGTCCGGGAGAGCGTGCTTTCTTCCTAACCCGCGCCGGATATGCTGGCATTCAACGTTGGTCAGCCGTATGGACGGGAGATAATCAATCTTTGTGGGAACACATGGAGATGTCCATCCCGATGCTTTGTAACCTGGGTTTATCGGGCGTCGCTTTTGTGGGTACGGATATTGGAGGGTTTGCGGGTAATGCGACGGCGGAATTATTTGCTCGTTGGATGCAGTTAGGAATGCTTTACCCGTTCATGCGGGGTCACTCGGCGCTAACTACAGCACAGCACGAACCTTGGGCATTTGGTGACCAGGTTGAAAAAATTTGTCGCGAATACATCGAACTCCGTTACCAATTGCTGCCCTACACATACACCCTCTTCTGGGAAGCGGCAACTACTGGAGCGCCAATTTTGCGCCCCTTGCTCTATCATTTTCCCAATGACCCGAAGACCTTCACTATCGCGGATCAGATAATGCTTGGCCCTTCGTTACTAGCAGCACCGATTTACCGTCCAGGTGTCGAACACCGTGCCGTTTATTTGCCGGAAGGTCGCTGGTACGACTGGTGGAGTGACGAGGTTTTTGAAGGGCCGATCGCTATCCTAGCCCACGCACCACTGGAGCGGATGCCATTATATGTCCGTGCAGGCTCGATTATTCCGATGGCACCAGTAATGCAATACGTAGATGAACGCCCCCTAGACGCTCTGACGCTTCGTATCTGGAGAGGCACAGGTCAGTTTACTCTTTATGAGGATGATGGTCATACTTTTGAGTACAAAACAGGTGCCTTTTGCACGACAACTTATCAAGTTCGTTCCGAAGGGCAACAAATTATTGTTGAGATTGGATCGCGAGAGGGTAGCTTTTTACCTGCAGGGCGTGAAACTATCGTGGAACTCGTCGGCATTGGTGAACAGCGCTTTGTCGATCGTGGCACCGCACAGCAGTTGACGTTTTTAATATAGAACCCATTTGACATCTTTTCTTAAAAAATAAGGCAGACAAACAAGTCGTCTCACATAATTCAATAGCCACAAGATGAGAAATCATGGGGCAATGGTGGCAAAAGAGCCAAAATCGATATCGCACAGGGCTTACGCTTACAGCAATAGATCTCAAATGGGTTCTATAAGCGTAAGTTCCAATCGCGTGACCAAACTAAATACTTTATTTTTGATGAAAATGTAAATCCTCCGTATCCCAATTACCCCACTGCAAACTCAGTAAATTGACGCACGTAAGGGGCTTTAAAAGCTAAAACAATATCTTCCTTGGGAACTCCGGCGGCTACTAACTCATTCGCTATTCCTGCTTCCGTTCTATCCCTCTGAATCCAAAATTTACCATCTTTTATATCGACGTGAATCACACAGCCGTAAACCCGTTTTTGCTCGTCCCAGCCCAAATGAACCACATGATAATGTTCCCGTTCGGTATCAAAAAGTAATTGAACTTCTGTTTCAGTATCCAAGTCATTCCTTGAGTGTTGAGACAGAATTGTTTGGATTAATTCTCTGTAGTTTACTCTTTCCATAAAAGTATCCCCTCTTGAATAGCATCAAAAATGAGTAATTTGAGCTGATGCTCAGCGATTAATTCTTGAATAAAACGATTGCTGAAAAAATCATTATACACATCTTGGTTTATTGCTAAGTACAAAATTCTGTTTGGTTGCTTTTTTCTCAGGGCAGAACGATAGCTGAGAAATTGACCCAAAGCTATATAAAAGCTGGCTAAATCAGATGCACCGATAAAAGATTTAATCTCTACAGCAATCTTGAAGCCATCTTTCTCTGCTGCTAAAATTTTCTCCCCTGCTAAGTCGATAAAAAAATCAAGTTCCTCTACCTTGATAAAAAGAGGATCGTGAGTGATGATCCATCCCTCTTTTTCTAAAGCTGAACGAACAGCATTGTGAAAGATATCTTTAGCGGACATATCATATCCACGAAATTGCTTAACCGAGCAGTATTGATTGCCATTCCGCCATCATATCATTACAGCCATTGGCGATCGCACTCCCCAAAAATTCCCCCCACTTGGCATAACTCTCCCACCCACCAGCAAGATCAGGTCATTCACAGCAACTAGCCCAAAAAAACAGGCTAAAGCTGCATAAAGGTGTTCTTCTTCGTAGAACAGGAGCGAACACACGGGCTCGTCCCCGGACGGCGAGGGTTCAGGAGGGAAGAGCCAAATCGATCGCGTGAACCGTTAAAGGCGTAAAATTTAGTATTTATAATTGCACTTTGAAAGAGTAAATGCTCAACTTACTTGGAGAGCAACAGCCGGAAACATTGAAGTTGCAGGCACCGGTCCCCCTGACTCAGCACCCGGCCTCCGTGTACATCGACAGTTTGGGGAGCGAGCGGTCAAAGGCAACCATGAGAGAAGGACTCAATATCATGGCCCGAATGCTGACAGGTGGGAAATGTGACGCAATGACTTTGAATTGGGCGGCATTGCGCTACAGACATACGGCGGCTCTGCGCTCGGCTATGGAGAAAAAGTACGCTCCGGCGACTGTGAACCAAATGCTGTGCGCCCTGCGGCGGGTGTTGAAGGAAGCTCTGCGGTTGGATTTAATCGACCCCATAGATTACAGTAAAGCGGTGGATGTCAGGAGTATCAAGCAATCGGGAAAAGTTAGGGGGCGGGCGCTAACGCTCTGTGAGATTGCTGCATTGATGGAAAGTTGCTCTGGTAAGACTCCTATTGATGTTAGGGACAAGGCGCTGATTGCTATCTTGCGAGGGGGCGGCATCCGTCGCTCTGAAGCGGTCAATCTCTTGAAGCGAGATTTCAACCTATCTACGGGAGCGCTGTTCGTCCGGGAGGGTAAGGGCAAGAAAGACAGGACGGTTTACCTCCCGGAGTCTGCTTGCGTTTTAGTGTCCCAGTGGCTGGAGTTGAGGGGAGAGGCGACTGGGCCTCTGTTGTACCCGATTCGGAAGGGGGGAGAAATTCAGCGCCGGCGGATGACGGAGGATGGTGTGTTGAAGATTGTGCAGCGGCGGGCGTTTCTCGCTGGGGTGGAGTCTTTTAGTCCCCACGATTTCCGGCGCACGTTTTGCTCGGACCTCCTCGATGCTGGGGTGGATATTGTGACGGTGCAAAAGTTGGCGGGTCATGCTTCTCCGGTAACTACGGCAAAATATGACAGGCGCGGGGAGGAAACTAAGCGGCGGGCCGTGCAGCATTTGGAATTTTAGGGCGCTTGAGAGAGCTACATAAGATTGATACAAAGTGGATAAGACAGACATCTAGGACTGCTATATCCTGAAAATACAACGGGGATTAAAATCCTCCGAGTCGCTTCCCTCTCAGCACTCTTTGTGTCTGAGTTTCACGCATCCCGTGAGGTTTGGATGAAACTTATACAGCAGATTCCAGGCAAATAGAGTACACCTTAATCCCAAACACTTACCAAAATAGTTGACAAACCCTTGCAACCGTACTCCATAAACCTGGAAATTGCTGTGGCAATTTATTTAGGACTTAAGTAAGTCGGCGCTTTAAAACGCAACTATGTAAACGATGTAAAGTGTCCAAATGCTCTCTACTGGCTGACTTAAGCCTATTTACATACTGTTACATTATTCGGTTTAATCCCGCCTACCTACTAATGCAACCATCCCAGGAATAGGGGCAACACTCACCATCAAAAATTCGTTCTTTTAATGTTTGATTAGTTTTGATGGTAACACAACCGATGGAGCTCGTCACGCGAAGCAGTTACTCCCTAAAAGTCCTAAGTAGTCCAGAGAATCAGCGATTAAGATTTACTCCCTATCAGCGCCCGGATAGCATTGTAATCAGCCGCCTCAGCTTTCCAGCAAGTTTTCTTGAATCGTAGCGGCACTTAGCTTCTAGCAAGATTTTTTCCATCAGCTCAGATGAAGCTACTGCTTGCAGCCATGCAGCTTCTAAAAATACTTCTACAGTCACTCCTTTTTCTTTGCAAAATCTCGTCAAATTAGCATCTATTTCGGCATCTAAAACAACAGCAGAATGGCGGCGAGTTGGCGGAATTTTCGCGAGTTCGGCTTTTAATTCCTCTAAGGTTGAATTGTCAGCCGTGGTTTCTTTTGAAGTTTCGTTCGCCGGAGTTGACTGTTGGGTAATTTGTTCGCTCTCCTGTTTGGGGGCGATTAAAGTATCTTCTCGGCTTGGAACAACTGTTCGCTTGCGGTTGGAGCGAATTTGGTCGAGGATGCTGTCACTCATTGTACTTTTTGTTGTAAAAGAGACTCGATTTTGGCGAGCAGTATTTCAAAGGGATATTCTAAGTCTGGATGTCCTAATTCGCTGAGAGTTTGGCGTTTGTTAATGGCTTTTTTGTACTGTTCGGATTCTCGGATTGAAGGGAGAATTAATTCGTTTTCAACTTCGTCTTTCATTCCTTCTACGGCTAGGCGGCTCTCTAGGGTTTGAGTGTTGCCAATCCAGCGGTCGCGGAAGGGCAGCACTCCTAGTACGGTAGCGTTGGTTGCTTTGACATCTCTCATGGAGTTGAGCAAGTCGAGTGTCCGCACTAGGGAACCGTAGCCTTTGACGGAGGCTTCGGCGGGTACGATTACGGTGTCGGCGGCACCGATTGCGGTTAGGCAAATCTGCGAGCGCTGCGGGGGTGCGTCAATGATACAAAATTTAAAGGCTTCGGCAACTGGTTCGAGGCGGCGCAGCAACAGGGTAGCGCCGACGCCGCTGCTGGATAGGTAGTCGGCGGCGGCGTCAAGGCCGTCGTCGGAGGGAATTAGAAACAAGTTGTCGCTACCTTCGACTGGATAGATGCCGTCTTCGATGGGCACGGATTTTTTGAGAACTTCCAGCAAGGTGGGCTGGTTGGGTTGCAGTTCTAGCCCCAGGTAGGTGGTCAGGTTGTGTTGGGGGTCGGCGTCGATAGCCAGTGTGGGATAGCCCCGGCTGGCTAGGAGGCGGCTCAGGAATAGAGATGCGGTTGTCTTGCCCTGCCCCCCGGACAGGGACGCGATGGCGACTGCGATCATGGCTTTAGGGACATGGGATGGGGTTTTCTATATATATCGTCCTCTAAAAGACGAAATTAGTCAATATCTAAATTACTAAAAAGCTAATTTTATTATTTTAGTCTATAAATTTTCACAATAAAGCTAATTTTATAAAATGACTAAAAGCTCACTTACTAAAATTAGCAAGTGAGCGCAGTCCTTACCATACCAGAGTTACCCCAAGTAGCGTAGAGGGGTAGCCACCGAGAGGTTCCAACTCAGTCAAGCGTTACTTCCGGTCTGCCCGACCGTAGTTGCTTTACGCAAAATGTTAATCGCCGCGTTTTCATCCCTGTCTGCTACGTATCCACAGTGAGAACATTTATGAGTTCTGGTACTCAATGTTTTTGCCACGTTATGCCCGCAATTTGAGCAGTTCTGGCTTGTGTCGCGCGTGGGAACGGTAATCGCTTGTTTTTGAAGAGGATTTTTTTGACTAAACTCATGTCATAGTAAGGCGTGGCGCGTGTTTAAAAGGCGCGGCGCGTGTTTAAAAGGCGCATCGCGTGTTTTATAGCGAGAAAACAACATAATATGACGCGCGGCCTTGACCCTCTAATTTCAACTGGTTGGCATCAGTCAACTTCCGCAGCAGGCGACTAGCTTGGTCTTCGCTGATACTCCACGAGTTCCACAGCTTCTTTTCTGGTAATTCTGCCGTGAGTCCTTACATATTGAAGCACCATTTGCTCTTGCTGAATGGGTTCAAAGCCAGCTTGCCGAACGTAATCAGCGGATTGTCCCAGTTCTCGGTAAACTAAGGGGCTAAGGGTGTAGGTGCGTCCTTTTTTGACGCCACGCGCTTCTACCAAACCAGCTTCTACTAATCGTTCTAACACGCTGCGGGCGATCGCTTCATCTCGTTGAATGGCACGGGCGAGAGTAGCCGTGTCTAACCGCCTCTCTTGTCGCAATTGTCCTAAAGCGATTAAAGAGTCAACGGGGAGTGGGCAATGACTGCGATTTTCCTCTTCAATCACTACGCGCAACAGTCCTAAGTCGGCTTCCCCCTCTGGCAGTCTGACGGCAACTGAATGAGAGTTTGTGCTTCGATAATCAGGGGCGGATCTTCCGTAGCGCAATAACCCCTGATAGATTAAATCTACACCGCGCCCAGTTCGTTCGGCGAGTCCGATGCGTTTAATGGCATCGGCTAGAAAGGGGTTTCTCGGTCGGGGTTCTACGACTAGCAAGTTATCCAAACTGACACCTTCAACAAAACCCCCTGGGTTGCTGATGGTAATTCCGTAATCTTCCCAGCGGATGTGAACGGCTCCCAATTTAGTGTAATCTCGGTGGATGAGGGCATTGACTGAGGCTTCGCGAAAGGCGCGGCGATCGTAGTTGGGAACGGGGACGCGAAATAAACCGATTTGCACTTCATCTTCTTCGACACGCACCTCGAACTGTTCCATGACTCGCTCAAACAGTTTTAGTAGGGGGGTGCGGTAAAAATCATTGACTCGCACTTGGGTGCCTTCCTTGACTTGAAAGGCGACTTCGTGGGTGGGTAAGTGTTCGTGGAGGGCGCTTTCTCGTCCTAAAATCAGCAGTCCGGTGACGGTGGGGAAGCGAATTCCATCCGTAGAACGCACGAAACCTAAAGCGCTGTCTAGTTCTTCATCAGTTAAGGATAGCAGAGTGCGATCGCCACCATATCGCTCTATTAATTGTCGCAGGCGTTCGCGTTCCAGGGGGTCAAAGTCGGTGACAGACGATCCGGTGACGGGTAATGAGGAGTAATCGAGAACGCCTAAGTCTGACTGGCGAGTGGCAAATTCGTAGGGATAAAAGGGGACGCATTGGGGTGTTCCGTCTACTTGCAGGCGGCGGCGTTGCAGGAGTCCGTCAGACGTGGCGACGATGCGGGGTGATTTGGGGACTTCTATGCAGGCAATGGTTTGACCTGCTTCTAGCAACGCTGTAACGCGCACGCTGACTGGGGGGTTGGTGCGGTTGCCAATCGTGGCGGCTTTGGTGGATAGGTTTTGGTGTTGGGGGTGCAAACCTGTTATTTGACCGTCATCTTCAACGCCGAGGTAAATGGAGCCTCCGTCTGTATTGGCAAGGCAGACGACGGTTTCAATCAGGTCTTTGTCTGGCAGGCGAGTGCGATCGCTCTTAAACTCGACGGTGAGGGATTCTTGTTCGGGAATCGTGCGATTCATTTAACAATATAAAATAGGGGCGACCAGACGGCATTTACAATCTTACGGGAAAATTGGATCTAAAGCCCCGTCCTTATAGGACGGCTTCCTCCTAACTGTATAAAACAAATACAGTTAGAAACACAGGAAATACTCGTTTATCTTTAAGGACTTCAACAATGCGGGGATAGACTTCGGGGAAACTCGGAGCATCGGCTACTATTGCATCGCTAATGCCGTGAAGATCTGCTGCTTCTGCGGGTATCGGAATTGAGGGCTTTATGAGCGCATCTAGCAACATTTCACCGAGACGATCGATAATTGCTATCTCTACAATCTCAGCATCGTATAGCCCCGTTGTTTCAGTATCCAGAATCACCCAATCTTTCTGGCTTAATTGTTCTCTTGCCCAAAGAACAGCATTCACTCTATCTTTTTCTATGAAACCTACTTCTCGATACCACTCTTGATAATCCCGCTTGATTTTAGCTTTGAGACGGTTGGCGGCAAGAATTTCCAATTGTTTGGGAGATGGCTTTCTTTTGGGTCGGCAGGATGCAGGATTGTTGATATCGTAGAGCAACACATCGTATTTCCGGGTTGGGATAACGCCTGAAGGTTTCAGAGGCGATAAACCAAGTTCACCCAGTTGCTTTTTAGTTTTCAGGTGCGGTGGCGGTTCGTTAGGTTCACCCCACCAACTATATTTTGTTAGTTCCATAAGAATCGTTAAACTCCTAAACGAGCGCGCCTTAATTTAAGCGTTTCGAGTTTAGCCAACACAACATCTGGCGACTGCGATTCAGCAGCTTTTACGGCAAACTGCTGGACTCCTTTGTGAAAAATTGCATAGTATCCATTATAACCGTCAATATTTGGCTCTAAATCAACCCACTTAACATATACAGCACTTCCGGCTATTATGAAGCACAGTTTTACTCGTATCCCTTTCCTGTCCTAACTTTCGATACTGTCTGCGTACCTCATAGCAGCCGGAAGTGCTGTAGTTCGTCGCCAACCGCTTTAAATTCAATAGACCTCTTGCAAAATAATTTTATGATATAATGAAAAGTTTTGCTGAGAGTTGATTGAATCCCAACTCCTAACT
>NZ_JAUBRK010000011.1:0-155193 GCF_036701825.1 Microcoleus sp. MOSTC5
TATCCTCGAATGCAGGAACCTCGCTCTGTCTTGAAAGCTAAACTGCGGGCGTGATTAAGCCTTTTTCAGTGCCATTGGACTGAAGTCCTCATAAAACTTGCTCGGACTGAAGTCCTCACTAAGCTTTACTGCATTTAGTTTTTACCTTTGGGGCTACCTAGAAGGCCACCCCAAAAGATCTCCCATAGAAATACAGCATATTCCATGTAGATGTAGATCGCGAGAAACCGGGTTTATGGAACAGAATCAGTAAGGATGCGAGAACTGTAAAGAAACCCCGTGAGAGCGCGGTGTACTTCATAAAGCTGGAATACGCTGTAAAATACCTTTTATTGACTGTTATTAGAAATCAAGAACAGTTTTTCTGATTTTATAAGATCGATTTCTATTGTTTTTGATTCAGCCTCGACTTATTTTTACGTTGCGTCCAAAACTAAAAAGCTAGTTGCGTGCCCGAACTCAAAAATTATTTTTTGTTTGTGGTGAACATTATTGTTGAATTTTGTTTCTAGCGAACTTTTTGGGCGACAATTTGGCTAATATTATTAAGTTTTTATAAAAAAACTTACCACTAAAAGTAATTGGGATATGATAAACATCATTAATTTTTGGGAAATTCGACTTTCCTAAAACAACATTTCCAGCAAAAACTAATTTTTTATTAGAATTAGTTTTGGTTCACAATGAATCTTCTACATTAAATTCAAGATGTGATTTGAATGTAAATAGTTATTAACGCATTTGATCTCATTGTTGAATAGATAGACTAAAAGCTGACAAATTTAGCGTGAATATCTAGCAATTCCCAGCAAGTATAAGCGTTAAAGCTTAGCTATGAATTCCTCTTAAAGAGTTTTAGTGAGAACATAGAGAATGAGTACCAAAAAGTCATTGTTTATACCTCGGCGTCAAGTAATTCGTGGGATTTTATCTACTACAGCGTTTGCAGTCACATCGCGCCTTTGGACTGGATGTAGTCCTGCTAAAGAGGTTCAAGCAAACTCGGCTGGAAAAGATAAGCCAATTGTGATGGGATTTATTTATGTTGGTCCCAAAGATGACTACGGCTACAATCAAGCCCAAGCAGAAGGGAACGCTGGGGTTTCAAAATTAGCCTGGGTAAAAACCGTAGAGGAAGCAAATGTTCCTGAAACTACATCGGTACAAGAAACCATGAGGAACATGATTGAACAGGATGGGGCAACGGTTCTGTTCCCTACGTCCTTCGGGTACTTTGACCCGCATATTCTGAAACTGGCAAAGGATTACCCGGAGGTACAATTCTTTCACTGCGGTGGACTTTATCAGGAAGGCAAGCATCCAAATAACGTTGGCAGCTATTTTGGCTACATTGATGAGGGTGAGTACGTAGCAGGAATTGTTGCCGCCCACGCCTCTAAAACCGGAAAATTAGGATTTATTGCTGCTAAACCCATACCGCAAGTATTACGCAATATCAATAGCTTTACCTTAGGAGCACGCAGTATTAAGCCAGAAGTTACAACTCAGGTGATTTTTACAGGAGATTGGTCTTTGCCTGTTAAAGAAGCTGATGCTGCTAATAGTATGGCTGACCAGGGTGTTGATGTAATTACCTGTCACGTAGATAGCCCCAAAGTAGTGATGGAAACGGCTGAGAAACGAGGCATTTTCTGTACTGGCTACCATGCGAGTCAAGCTCAACTTGCGCCCAAAGGATATTTAACAGGTGCCGAGTGGGACTGGACGAATGTCTATTCTAAGTATGCTGAAATGCTTAATGCTGGCAAGACGCTAATGAACGGAGGCATTCCCCATTTAGTACGCGGTGGTTTGAAGGATGGTTTTTTGAAGCTGTCGCCCTACGGTAGCGCCGTTATGGCCGAAGCGAAAAAGGATGCTGATGCTGCTAAGAGTAAGTTTCTTGATGGCAGCATGGTCATTTATAAGGGGGAAATAAAAGATAACACCGGGAAAGTTGTGATTGCTGAAGGTAAGGATTACAAGCAGCAAGACGCAGAACTAGAAAAAATGAATTGGCTGGCATCAGGCGTCATTGGCAAAGTTACGAGTTAATTAGCTGATGTGCATTCAAAATTGTCTAGCGGACAACTTAAATGCTGATTAGCTGAGTAGGGGCGAGCAGGTTTGTCCCTACATACCCCTTCCTTTCGCTAAGAAAGTATTTCACGCCCGTCGGCAACCGCTATACAAGCAAGTTTTTAATTCAACACTCATCATTTTCTTAGTAATTCATCTTTTATTCTGATGATGATTAACCGTCAAAACTGGCGTACAACTTTGGAAGCGGTTTGTATCCCGATCGCCGCCATCCTCTTCTCATTGGTATTGTTTGGAATTTTTTGTGCTGCGGCTGGATCTAATCCCTTTGCTGTTTATGCCTCAATCTACAAAGCAGCGTTTGGCAGTTGGCATTCATTCCAAAACACCCTGATTAGGGCTGCACCGTTGATGTTGAGTTCCCTGTGCACGGCTTTGCCTGCCCGTTTGGGGCTGGTGATTATCGGCAACGAAGGCGCTTTAGTAGTTGGGGGTCTGGGGGCTGTAGCCACTGGACTGGCTTTATCTTCTGCACCGCCGACGTTAGTCCAAATTGCAATGGCGCTGGCAGGAATTGTCTGTGGAGGTGTGTGGATTGGTGCAGTGGGAGCTTTGCGCTATTACCGGGCAGTAAATGAGACAATTAGCAGCTTGTTGTTGAACTATATTGCGATCGCCCTGCTGAATCATTTAGTCGGCGGCGTGATGCGTGACCCCAGCAGTGTCAATAAAATTTCTAGTTACCCAATTCCTGATGTGAATATGTTAGGAAATATTCCAGGAACCCGCGTTCACTACGGTCTAATTTATGGGTTGGTTGCTTGTGCGATCGCCTACTTCCTAATCCAGCGCACTACCTTCGGCTTTGCAGCTAGAACAGCAGGAGGTAACATCCGCGCTGCTCGAATTGCCGGACTTCCTGTGGGCAAGTTGACAATGGCAATCTGTTTCTTAGCTGGCTCTTGTGCGGGTTTGGCCGGCATGGTGGAAGTCGCAGCCGTGCATGGTCGAGCTAACGAATCACTTAATGCTAACTATGGCTACAGCGGTATCTTAGTCGCATTTATTGCTCGACACAACCCTCTTGCTGCGACTATTGTGGCAATTCTGCTTGGCGGCATTCTTGCTAGTGGCGGCATCTTGCAACGGGCACATGGACTGCCAGATGCAACGGTTTTAGTGTTCCAAGGGTTGGTCTTTTTGGTAGTTCTGTTTAGCGAATCGCTCTACGGACGTTTGCCATTTTTCAAAGAACGGTCAACCGATAGCCCTCAGCAGCCACCTTCTAGCGAGCAGCCATCAGCAGCCGCTGTCTGAGCAATACGTTAAGCCAAAATCTCAAATCGGAGGAATTCACAATGGCAGCAGAAGTATTAGGTTGGTGGGGAGTACCTTTGGGTATCTTAGCAGGAACTTTGCGGGGTAGCGCTCCGTTTCTGTTCGTCAGTTTGGGCGAATGCTTAACTGAAAAAAGCGGCAAGATTAATTTGGGGTTAGAGGGGACACTGTTAACGGGTGCGATGAGTGCCTATGCTATTTCTTATCAGACTGGATCGCCTTGGTTAGGTGTTTTAGCCGCTGGTCTAGCTGGCATGGTACTAGGTTTTATCCACGCTTGGCTGTGCATACAACCAAAAGTAAACGACATTGCCGTAGGCATCGCCATGATTATTTTTGGTAGCGGAATTGCTTTCTTTTTTGGCAAACCTTTTATTCAACCAAGTGCCCCCCAGTTGCCTAGTTTCCCTCTGGGTGCTTGGAGTCATCTGCCTCCGGTGCAATCAGCGCTACAAATTTGTCCCCTATTTTTGTTAGGTGTAGCGATCGCCCCTCTAATGCAGTGGTTCTTTAAATCAACTCGCTGGGGGTTATTTATTCGTGCAGTTGGGGATAGTCCAGATGCTGCCAAAGCAATGGGAATCTCCATTAATAAAGTTCGTATGCTCTGCATTATCGCGGGCAGTTTCTTAGCTGGAATTGGTGGTGCTTATTTATCCCTTTACTATCCCGGTAGCTGGACAGAACGCATCTCTAGCGGTCAAGGACTCATGGCGGTAGCGCTGGTAATTTTCGCCCGTTGGAATCCAGTTCAGTGCTTATACGCCTCGTTGCTATTTGGGGGAGCGCAGGCGATCGGCCCCGCTTTGCAATCAGTAGGGGTGGATTCCTATTACTACTTATTCAATGCTTCGCCCTACATTCTGACGCTGGCGATCATGATTATTACTTGTTCGCCGAAACGAACTTTGACCGGCGCGCCTGGATCTTTAGGAACTAACACGTAAAACAGGAATTTATCGCAAGGAAGATAAACATGGGACGTTTTGTAGAAGCTGAACCATATCCTTATCCTTACAATGGCGATTTGCGGCCAGAAAATACGGTGCTGCTGATAATTGATATGCAAATTGATTTCTGCGGCATTGGTGGATATGTTGATAAGATGGGCTACGACTTGTCACTGACTCGCGCTCCTATTGAGCCAATCAAGCAAGTCTTAGAAGTGGCACGGGCGAAGCACTTCCATATCATGCACACCCGCGAAGGACACCGCCCCGACTTAGCAGATTTACCAGAAAACAAGCAGTGGCGATCGCGCCAAATTAACGCCGGCATCGGCGATCCCGGGCCCTGCGGCAGAATTCTAGTTCGAGGCGAAGCAGGATGGGAAATCATTCCAGAACTTGCGCCTTTGCCGGGAGAAGCGGTGATTGACAAGCCGGGAAAAGGCTCATTCTATGCCACGGATTTAGATCTGCTACTGAAACGCAAAGGCATTCAAAATATTGTTTTGGCTGGCATTACAACCGATGTCTGCGTCCATACCACAATGCGAGATGCAAACGATCGCGGTTATGAATGTTTGCTCTTATCTGACTGTACAGGCGCAACAGATTATGGCAACCATCTGGCGGCGCTCAAGATGATCCAGATGCAGGGAGGAGTGTTTGGAACCGTCGCTGATTCAGAAGCATTTATCAAAGCTTTAAGTGTTGAAGTGTGAGGAAACAATAAAGTAAATAGTTCCAGCCTTGAAATGAATGACGCAATCTAACTAAAGAATCAAAGCTCATAAATAGCCGATAAACTGAAAAAATTACAGGAGATAAAAACATGACAGAAGTGAGGGACTCTCTAGCCAAAAACTCAGCACTAAATACTCAAAATTATCTAGACACTCACAACTCAAACTTCACAACTCAAAACTTTCTTCAACCACCAGAACTAGAGGTGGTTAACATGACTAAGCGGTTTGGCACGATGACTGCACTTGATAACTTCTCGATGACGCTAAAACCAGGGACGTTTCATGCTTTGCTGGGCGAGAACGGAGCAGGCAAAAGTACCCTTGTTAAATGTGTCATGGGTTTCTATAATCCTACTTCAGGCCTAGTTTTGATTGACAAGCAGGAAACCGCGATCGCAAGTCCTCGCGATGCTCATAAGTACGGCATTGGCATGGTTTACCAGCACTTCACCTCTGTGCCTGCGATGACTGTAGCCGAAAATCTGGTTTTGTCCCGCTTTGATAGCCCCAATTTGATTAATTGGAAAGCCGAGTACGAGCTGTTAAAGGCTTTTATGAAAACTGCTCCTTTCCGAGTTCCTCTAGATACCCCAATCTTTCAATTAGCTGCCGGGGAAAAACAAAAGCTAGAAATTCTTAAACAGATATATCTTCAGAGTCGGATCTTGATTCTGGACGAACCTACTTCGGTGCTTACTCCGCAGGAAGCCGATGAGGTTTTAGGTTTACTGCGCGCAGAAGTTACTGCCGGAAAATTAAGCGTGTTAATTATTAGCCACAAATTCCGGGAAGTAATGGCGTTTTGCGATAGCATCACGGTGCTGCGTAAAGGGAAGTTTGCAGGTCAGGGTTTGGTAAAGGATCTGACTGTCTCGGATATGTCTGAAATGATGATGGGTGAAAGGCGTGAGCCAAAACAAGTTGAAAAGACAGCCCCCCCAACGACTATTCCTGTCCTTGAAGTTAAAGACCTTCATGCCAATAAAGACAACGGTCTGGAGGTATTGACTGGAGTAAACCTCACAGTTCACAGCGGCGAAATTGTTGGGATTGCAGGTATCTCTGGCAACGGTCAGCGGGAATTGGTGGAGGTGTTGGCAGGTCAGCGTTCTGCTACAGGTGGAGATGTGCTGGTCAATGGCGAAGTTTATACAGCAACACGAGCCGAGATGTTTAAACATCAGGTCTTCGCACTACCAGAAGAACCCCTTCATAATGCTTGTGTGCCACACATGAGTGTGGCAGAAAATTTAGCCCTGCGGACGTTTGACCGCCCTCCTCAAGCTAAAGCAAGTATCTTACTCATCCTGAAAGAAATTAGGCAGGCTGCTAAGAGCTTAATTAATACTTTCAAAATAAAAACGCCTTCGCCAGATACCCCTATAGGCAATCTGTCGGGGGGAAATGTACAGCGCACAGTGTTAGCGCGGGAACTCTCCGCCGAACATATTAAGTTACTAATTGCCGCGAATCCTTGCTTTGGTCTTGATTTTGCTGCTGTGGAGTACATTCACGGTCAGATTATTGAGGCTCGCAACCGAGGAGTAGCTGTGTTGCTGGTGAGCGAAGATTTAGATGAACTGCTGAAATTGTCCGATCGGGTTTTGGTAATCAGTGGCGGGAATTTTACTTATGAAAGTGCGATCGCAGATGCAGATTTTGTTCAGATCGGTAAGAGTATGGCAGGACACTAATCAATTTTGGAATATCTATGACTGAATTACTGAAGCAAGCTTTGCTCCTTAAGGATTTACCTAATATCGCGGCGTGGCAGAATGAGTTGGCTTGGCAACCATTTCGTGATGGAGTGGAAATCTACCGACTTTATGGTGACAACGAAAGTGGATCGGCTGCTGCTCTACTGCGGTATGAGCCGGGAGCGAGTGTCCCAAGGCACACGCATACTGGTTTTGAACATATTTATGTACTAACTGGATCGCAAACTGACCAGAATGGCGAACACCAAGCCGGAACCTTTGTCATTAACCCCCCTAACAGTAACCACAGTGTTGTCAGCCAAGCTGGCTGCATAGTCCTAGTAATTTGGGAAAAACCTATATCGCTATGGTCTTAATATCTGCTCAACCTTATGATTATGAACTGCCAGTCTCTGGCGGTGTGGCTTTGGTTATCATCGATATGCAGCGAGATTTTTTGGAGCTTGGGGGATTTGGTGAAGCTTTAGGCAATGATGTCAGCCAACTACAGGCGATCGTGCCAACGGTAAAGCTGTTGTTAGAGACATTTCGCGATCGCCATCTCCCTATTGTTCACACTATTGAAGGCCATCAACCTGACCTTTCTGATTGTCCTCTATCTAAGCAAAAGCGGGGTCAAAGTCAACTTAAAATTGGCGATCGAGGTCCAATGGGACGAATTTTAATTTTGGGTGAACCTGGCAATTCAATTATCTCTGAATTGACACCTATGCCTGATGAAATAGTAATTAATAAACCAGGCAAGGGCGCTTTTTATCACACTAATTTGGAATTAATACTGAGTAAAAAAGCGATTACTCACCTAATTTTTACTGGAGTCACGACTGAGGTTTGCGTTCAAACAACTATGCGCGAGGCTAACGATCGGGGGTTTGAAAGTTTACTCGTTGAGGATGCTACAGCCAGCTACTTTCCACAGTTTAAACAGAGTGCGATCGATATGATTCGCGCCCAAAGCGGTATTATTGGTTGGACTGCGAGGGCTGAAGCAGTAATACAAGCTTTGGAAAAATCGCAGCCTTAAATTAAAAAACTGTCGGCTATCCCGGATGTTTGGCGTAAAAAGCAGTGGCTGATATATTTTTTCGGGACAATGAAGGCTGAAAACCTTGAGGCAGCTAGCTGGGGGGGGTGACAAAGAGGTCTATAAAGCAATACGCTTGGGTTAAGGAAAATTGTAGCGAAAATGTTGGGCGGAGTGAAACGGAGGGTTCGTTCCTCAACCCAACCTACGCATGATAGGTTTTTTTAGCACTAACTGAACCGTATTGGGGTTTGGGGCGGTTTGTCACCCCTCCAGATGTGAAACATCTGATGAAACACGCGCAAAAAAGAAAAACCTGGTTTCTTTAAGAAGCCGGGTTTTTGCATATTCTATTGTTTATTTAAGCTACTTAACTTCAGCCGATCGCCGAGTGTTAGGCGATTCGTAGCAAATTCCAGAACCTGTATCCGAGACAAAATGACAATCCCAGTAAGAGCGAATAAAGCTCTTCCAAATTGGATCGGTTGACTTGCGATAATAATCGCCCAACACTGGCTTGATGGCTTCCGTTGCTTCTTTCAAGTGATAGTGCGGCATGGTCGAGAAAATGTGGTGGGCTACGTGAGTCCCGATGTCGTGATGGATGGAATTGATGATTCCGTAGTCGCGATCGATCGTAGATAACGCACCTTTCAAGAAAGACCAATCTTTACCGCGATACCAAGGAATATCGGCTTCTGTGTGGTGCAGGAATGTTACCAAATCCAGCCACATCACGAAGACTACATAGGGAACCAAGTAGAACTTGAGTAAAAACAGCCAACCAAACTGATAGGTTAGCGCGCCTAAAAAGCCTACCATCAGTACCAAGGATGCGGAACTCGTCAACACATCCCATTTTTCGGAGGGACGGAAAAGCGAGCTACCGGGCATGAAGTGAGAACCTGCCCGATCGCCCGATCCGCGAAACAGATAAATTGGGTAGGCAAATAACATCAAATAGAAGCGTCCCAGCTTTTCGTACCAGCGCATTTGTTCGTAATGGCTCTCCGACACGGGATACCAGCTTTCATCATTATCTAAGCTGCCTGTATTCGCGTGGTGGGTTCTGTGACTGATCCGCCAACCGTGGAAGGGCACGAGAATTGGAGCGTGGGAGAGGTGTCCGATCAGGTTGTTGAGCCATTTGCTCTTAGAAAATGAACCGTGTCCGCAGTCGTGGCCCACTACAAACAATGCCCAAAACATGGTTCCCTGCATCAACCAAAAGATTGGGTAAAAGAGCCAGGAATCGACGGTGTAGGCGATCGCATACAAACCTGCGATAATTCCAATATCTAAAAAGAAGTAAGCCAGAGATTTCCATGCCGAGGGTTCAAAACAGTGGGCTGGAATGGCTGCCTTGATATCAGCAAGAGTAAAAGGTAACTCTGTTGTACGAGAGGATGAGCCTTGATTGCTCGGGGGATTGAGAACAGTGTTTGATTGCACGAAGTTTCCGATTTAAGCTGACTTGAGAAACCGCATTCCGCCTTCTTTTAACAGTCAATCGATTTTAGATTTTAGATTTTAGATTTTAGATTCACTCCACAGATGAATCTGGGGGCTTAAACTAAGATCTAAATTTTTTGGCTCTCCCCGACATGAGTCGGGGGGTTGTATCCCTATGCAGGTGAGGTAACATTCAAACTGCAAGGAGCCATATTTTTACTCTGCAAGGGTTTCTAAAGTTCTTTAGTTCGCATGAATAGCCCGTCCGCGATTCTCAAGCAAGTTGGCTTGCGGAATACTTGTGTGGGAAAAATTAGTGCGATCGACCCTGTTATCTGAAAAAATCTCATGTGCCCGTTGTTGGTGCGAAATGCGACTTCAATCTGAGAGTGGACATCTGGAGGAACTACCTCCAGTCTGCAGGTAGCATACAGCGCTTCGAGCAGAAATTGTGAACGAGAGTGTAGGGAAAGACCCATCGATTTCAGATTGGCGATTTTAGATTGAAGGACAAATCTCAAATCTCAAATCTGCAATCTCCAATCTAAAATCCGAGTGTTGGGTTTCACACAAGTTCTACCCAACCGACTGTTTACTACACTTCACAAATTCTGCAATTATTGCTACAGCTAAGTTAATGTAACATTTCTACACACATTCTGGCAATGACTTACCAGAAAATTTTGAAAATCCATAAATCGCGGAAAGTGACGGGCGATCGCTTTCTCGCTTTTTGATTTTCTAGGTTCCAGCTTTTTCTAATATGAGCTTAGACCGTTTTACCATTTCTGGAACGTCGATCGGATAATCACCAGTGAAACACGCCGAACAAAAACTCATCGGGTCTTCGTTAGTCGCCTTCAGCATTCCATCCCAACTCAAGAAAGCCAAAGAATCTACCCCAATTTGGGCGCCGATTTCTGCGACTGACTTAGTAGCAGCTATCAACTGATCTTGATTGTCGGTGTCGATCCCGTAGAAACACGGATGAGTCACCGGCGGCGAGGAAATTCTCATATGAACTGCGGTCGCGCCAGCATCCCGCAAGGCTTTGACGATTTTGCGGCTGGTAGTGCCGCGCACGATCGAATCGTCGATAATAATTACTCGCTTCCCTTCCAACACATCTTTGAGAGGGTTGAGTTTCATGCGGATTCCTGACTCCCGCATTGTCTGAGTCGGTTGAATAAAAGTGCGCCCGACGTAGCGGTTTTTAATCAATCCTTCGGCGTAAGGAATGCCGGAAGCTTGAGAAAAGCCGATCGCCGCCGGAATTCCAGAATCGGGAACGCCGATAACTATATCAGCCTCAGCCGGAGATTCTGCTGCCAACAAACGCCCGATCCGCAGCCGGTAGCTGTATAAACTTTCACCTTCCATCTGGCTGTCGGGTCGAGCAAAATAGATCATTTCAAAGATGCAAAGTTTGCGCTTCTGCTGCTGGCTCCAGTGGAAGGAAGCCATACCTTCCTCTGTAATCCAAACTAATTCTCCCGGTTCTACGTCCCGCAAAAATTCAGCACCGATAATATCCAAGCCGCAAGTTTCCGATGCTAAAACGTACCGTACCGGAGTTGTGGGGAGGATGCCAATTACCAGCGGGCGGACGCCGTGGGGGTCGCGGACTCCCATCACGCCTTTGGGGGTGGCGATCGTCAAACTAAAGGCTCCTTGGCACATACCAAAGGCACTGATCGCTGCTTCCAGCCAGTCTTTGCCCTTGTCTACCTCGGAACCGATCGCCACTGCGATCGCCTCTGAATCCGTCGTGCTGACAAACTCGCACTTCCGAGACAGCAATTCTTCCCGCAATTGTTTTGTATTGACAAGATTCCCGTTATGTGCCAATGCCAGACTTCCCAAACGAGTTTCGACAACCACAGGCTGAGCGTTGACCACGCGGGACGAACCGGTAGTAGAGTAGCGAGTGTGGCCTACGGCTAAGTTACCGGGCAAGTGACCTAAACTCGATTCGTTGAAGACTTGGGAAACCAGTCCCATATCTTTGTGCAGGTAGACTTTTTCACCGTCAAAGGTGGCAATCCCTGCGGATTCCTGACCCCGGTGCTGCAAGGCATACAAACCGAAGTACGTCAACTTGGCTACATCTTCACCCGGTGCGTAGATACCAAAAACGCCGCAAGCTTCCTCTGGCTTGTCGGGTTTACTAGAATGCTCGTCAGCCGCGAAGGAATGGTTGGGAATCATAGATGGGTGGGTTCCTAATGGGGAAGGTGGGTTAGGGGGACAGTTTCAGCGGGAAATCTTGTTTGCGAAAGCGTCGCATAACTTAACATTACATTCCCTTAATCTTGCCACGGATCTGTCATTATTTCCAACTCGTGTAACATTTCAGACAGAAGCGATGTGGCGTTTAATGGCATTGTAGTATCGATCGCCCCCCGATCCTATATTAACCTTGATGAGTGGTGGGCGATGGGGCGATGGATTGGGCGCGATCGGGCGATCGGGCAATGGGGCGATGGATTGGGCGCGATCGGGCGATTGAAATCGCTTCTATACACACTTTCGTCTCAGCAGAGGGGGACTAAGAGATCGGCGATCGTGCAATGGGAAATGAATTACAAAATTGCTTCACTGGCTTTTTCAAATATTAGAATTTAAGCGCGATCGAGCTTGACTTTTTCATAAAATTGACCTACTATACGATCATGGGGAGCTGTGCTGCCATGTAATGTCATTTTGGGCGCGATCGAGTATTAAGTAATGTCGTATTTTGTAGGGTGCGTTGCTATGAGATTTGCATCTTACTTAGAGAAATGCCTGCGAGGTCGGCACTTTTCAAGTCTTATATGCAAAAATGTTTTAAAGGGCGATCGGCTGTAGCAGTCATAGAATTATCTTTTCTCCGGTACTGTGCGTGTTTGAACCTGGGATAAACTGAATATGATTGCCAAACTGGTCGTATCGGCGGCGGTAACTTTTACCGCGAGCGATTGACTTTTCCCTGAAATTGACATACGATATCATCAGGGGAATCTGTGCGGTCATATAAAGTCTTTTCAACTAAAATTAGTGGCAGAAAATATGGAAACTTTGCTGTTAACAGTCGTAATTATTTTGCAGATCGTGCTAATCTTTTTAATTCTACAGCGCGAGTACCAGTTGTTGCCAGAAGGTTTGGGTGTCCGGGGAGAATCTCAACTTTCAAAGGCTACAATCCAGAAACAAAGGGCAAGTTCAAAAAAATTATGGGATAACCCACCACCAGCATCAGAGGAACTTAAGTTGACTGTTGCTGAATTTAAGGATAAGTATGACAGGAGTGAACCGTGGGATGGAGATTTTGCAGCCTGAAAACTTTTCCTACTCTACAAAGAGAGGAGTTTGACTGTGGAGAGGAGGAAATTAATAATTATCTAAAAAATCTAGTTGAAACGGCTGATGAAGCTGGTTTTTCTAGAACTTTTTTGATGATTGTGGAACCGGGAGAGGCAAAGGTTTGTGGATTCTATACTCTTAGTGCCTCGACAATTCCTGTTAAAGAATTGCCAGATGAATACAAGCAACCGCTTCCTTTCCCGATTCCGGCTATCTTGATAGGACAGTTTGCTCGATCGGGTGTGGCAAGGGCAAGGAATAAGCCGCATACTTTTGGCAGATGCCTATCGTCGAATTTGCTTGCTATTTGAACAAGAAATTATTGGATTTCAGGCGATTAGGGTTGATACTAGAAACGAGGAGGCAAAAGCGTTTTGGTTAAAACAGGGTTTTGTGCCTTTTAGAAAGACTCAGCGTTCTCTATTTCTGCCAGTTCGGACTATTCTGAGAGAATTATAAATGTATTCATAAAATTAGAAATTCAACCCGCGCGGTTCTTGCTTGTTCTTGGCGAATTAGGTGCAAGATGTATTCGGCTGCATTGCTGTAGCCTTTGATTGCCACTTGTTCGTTAATAAAATTTTGAATTGAATCGGGAAGAGGAAGATTGAGGGTCATATTTTTTGTCCTTCCTGATGTGCGACTTTGGCATATTTCAATTATTATAAACCAGGTTTGGGAGATTTCCGTTTTTGTAGGGTGCGTCGCTGTGAAAATTTTGATGTTATTTGCAACTTTGAGATGGCGACGCACCTGACTATTAACCGGGCTAATTTGTAGGGTGCGTCGCTGTGAGATTTTTGATGTTATTTGCAACTTTGAGATGGCGACGCACCTGATTGACTCTCGCGGTGCGTCGCTGCGAGATTGTCGATTTGATTTGCAGATTGTTCAATGCGACGCACCCTACCACTAAGGAGCCCACGCAGCCACACACACAACTCGAAAACCGAAGTCGTAGCTGTCAAAGTCCGGCGGATAGAGGACGTCGCGAATAGCCGAGTGGCAAATCCTCGGAACGCAGTTCCAAGAACCGCCGCGCAGCAGCCGAGTTCGGTTATCATTCTTAATATTGACTAATAAATCATAATTTTGATAACGATTATCATTACTCTTTTCGTCCCACACTCTGCCATCTGACGGCGCACCTTGATAGTTATCATGCCAAGGATCAGCGCACCATTCCCAGACGTTTCCGTGCATATCGTACAATCCAAAGGCATTAGGTGGAAAACTCCCCACATCCGTTGTTTGTTGGCGATAAAGTCCCTTCGCTGCTGCACCGTAGGAAGAAGTGCCATCAAAATTAACTAAATCCGGCGTAATCGTATCGCCAAAATAGAAAGGTGTTGTAGTTCCCGCACGACAAGCATATTCCCATTCGGCTTCCGAAGGTAAGCGATAAGTCTTGCCTGTTTTTTGAGAAAGTTTCCGGCAAAATTCCACAGCCTGATTCCAGGCAACTTGTTCTACAGGACGTTTCGCACCTTTAAAATAAGCAGGGTTATTTCCCATCACTGCTTGGTATTGTGCTTGAGTGACTTCATATTTACCCATAAAAAAAGGAGAGATATTCACACTCCGCTGTGGCCCTGCACTGTGATATCGCCCTGCTTCCGTATTGGGAGAGCCCATCACGAAACTACCTCCAGGAATTGCGACCATATCTAGAGTAATACCATTCCCAATATTTTCTGTAAAAACCCGTGCTTGTCCTTGACTGCGACTGGCAATTTGTCCCGTTGAGTTGACTGTCACCGTTTCAAAGTCAAACGTTTGTGATGAAGAAGATTTGTTGTTCAACAAATTTTGAGTCCACAAGGCTAATACAAACCCTCCTCCAGTAAAAACCGCTAATTCTAAAAAACCTCGCCTCGTTGTATTAGTTGAAATGATTGTTGGGGGAACAGGTGGCGGCGGTGGCGGCGGCGGTGGTGGGGAAGTTGTCGTTGACTGACGTTGAAAATCTTTTAAAACTTCATCTGCTGATTGATAGCGATGCTGGATATCTTTTGCCAACAACTTAGATAAAATCAATTCTAATCCCTTGTCGATCAACTTTTTCAAATATTGCTGCCAATTTTCAGTCCAACTATAACCTTTTTCTAGCAACAAACCATAAGGATCTACCCCCGTCAGCAGATGAAAAGCCGTCGCCCCCAAGCTAAACAAATCACTGGCTGGATAAGCTTCACCCCCTTTCATTTGTTCAATGGGTGCATAACCATCCGAACCAATTTTTGTTCCCAGTCTCGATATCACTGTTCCCGACAACTCTTTGGAAACTCCGAAATCAATAAGCATAAATAAACCATCGCTGCGACGGCGCATAATATTCTCAGGCTTGATATCTCGGTGAATAATTTTTTGTTCGTGAATAAACTTGAGAACAGGTAGGAGTTCGAGTAATAGTTGCTTAACTTGCTTTTCTTGCCAAATTCCCTGATTTTGCAAAAGCTTAAATAAATTATCGCCATCGACAAACTGTTGTACCAGATACAAATAGTTGTTTTCTTCAAAATAGGCATCAAGGGATGGAATTTGGGGATGTTGTCCTAGCTGTTGCAGTTGTCTGGCTTCTTGCTTAAATAATTCTACTGCTTTGTTAATCGCCCAAGTTCCCTGGACATTTGGTGCTAATTGTTTAACGACACAGCGTTGATTGAGTTTGTCGATATCTTCTGCTAAATAGGTTCTGCCGAAACCGCCTTTACCGAGGAATCCTATCATGCGGAAACGATTTCGCAGGATGGGGACGAGTTTAACGCCACAACTGATACAATATGTTTGCCCGTCGGGGTTTTGAGGATTGGCGCAGTCGGGATTGATACAGCAAATCATTTATTTTATGAATGATACTGTTTATATTGTATAGTGTCTAAGAACCCGGACTTCTGTTATAGGTTTTTCTAAGAATCGTGAATTTTGTAAGAAGTTGGGGTTATTGGGCGTGTTTTAAACCCGGAGATCCCCCCTAGCCCCCCTTAAGAAGGGGGGGACAAGAGTATTAAAAGTCCCCTTTTTAAGGGGGATTTAGGGGTATCGAAACTTCAGGTTGTCAAACAGATGCAATCCGACGCTCGATCGCATTATAGAATCGATCGCCCATCTCACCCATCCCAACCTTAATTAACGCTTGATTGTCAGCACTCAGCACCCGCAAAGGTGATTCAGCACACCCAACTAAACCGATTTTATGCCACATTTTAGTCAAATGTTCTTGCAGGTAAGCTTCCCAAACTCCTTGATTTTTCGGTGCGACTGAAACTACAATGCAGTTGCCCATTTCACCAAACAAAATTTCATCCCAGCGGCCGACCTTTGCCGAATTGAAACTGAGATGAATTTCCGCACCCAGTTTACCAGAAATACAGCATTCCGCGAGGGCGATCGCAATTCCACCCTCAGCACAATCATGGGCAGAACCTACCCAACCTTGTCGAATTCCATCGCGGCAAACCGATTGCACTTTTCTTTCTAACTCAAAATCTATCCTTGGCGGTTTCCCCGCTACAATCCCGTGAATTGCCGCTAAATATTCCGAACCTCCGAGAGTAGCAAAAGCAGGAAGTTTTGGCTTTTCTGTTTTGAGTTCAGAATTGGAAAAATGAAAAAAGGTAAGTTCAGAATCTTGAGACTTTTCTGCTTCCTTTGCATCACCAATTCCCAACAGATAAATTAAATCACCTTTCTTGAGCCAACCTTGGCCGCAAATCTTCTTCAAATCGGGAATTAACCCCACCATTCCGATTACCGGAGTCGGATAAATGGGTTGAGGATTTCCCTCAGCATCAACCGTTTCATTGTAAAGAGAAACATTGCCGCCAGTAACAGGCGTTCCCAACTCCCGACAAGCATCAGCAATTCCGCGACAAGCTGACGCTAACTGCCAATATCCGATCGGCTTTTCAGGACTGCCAAAATTCAAATTATCAGTAACTGCCAGAGGTTCAGCACCCACACAGCTTAAGTTTCTCGCTGCTTCCGCTACGACTGCTTTTGCACCTTCATAAGGATCGAGATAAACATAACGAGAATTGCAATCAACCGTTGCAGCAACTCCAGGAATAGTCCCCAGGGGCGCTTCCTTCTTGCTAAGGGGGGGAGAAACTTTTGGAGTTTCCCTACCTTGTGCCTTTTTAAATAGAGGAATTACCTCTTCTTCCTGTTTGCTTTCCGAAGCTAGAGAAATAGCATTTTCTCTCTGTAGATCCCCCTTAGCAAGGGGGTGTACTTCTAGCCCTTCAGCAAGGGAAGATTGGCAAGGTTCTAGCGGACGCAATCTGACAACGGCAGCATCAGCGCCTCCCGGCAAAACTACAGTATTGTTTTGCACTTGATGGTCGTATTGGCGATAAACCCAGCGTTTAGAAGCGATGGTGGGAGTATCTAAAAGCGTCAGCAAAATCTGATTCCAAGTTTGGAAATTACCGTTAATTTCGATACCTGCAACTGTGGATTGTGGCAGCGAATCCGCCGTCCATTCCCATGCTTTTTTAGCATATTCGGGCGGCTCTGTCAACAGTTCTCGGTGATAAATTGGCGTGTTATCTGCCAAAGCAGTTGCGGTAATTTCGGCAGCGATTTCGCCTTTGAATAGAATTCGCACGATCGGCTCTTCAATCACTGTACCCGCTACTACGGCGTGCAATCCCCAGCGGTGGAAAATATCGATTAATTCCTGTTCGCGTCCTTTTTGGGCCACAAACAACATCCGTTCTTGGGATTCTGAAAGCAGGTATTCGTAGGGAATCATGCCGCTTTCTCGAACGGGAACTTTGTCTAAATCGAATTCAATACCGACGCCGCCTTTGGCTGCCATTTCTGATGTCGAACAGGTGATTCCGGCTGCACCCATGTCTTGGGCGGCGACGACTGCACCGGTTTTGAATGCTTCTAAACAAGCTTCAATTAAGGATTTTTCTAAAAATGGATCTCCTACTTGGACTGCGGGGCGATCGTCCATAGATTTGTCTGTCAATTCTGCACTGGCAAAACTTGCTCCTCCCATGCCATCTCTGCCAGTAGTTGAACCGACATAAAGCACGGGATTTCCGATGCCGGATGCCCCGGATTTTACGATTTCTTGAGTTTCCATTAAACCCAAGGCCATGACGTTAACTAATGGGTTGCCGGAATAGGCAGGATCGAAGTAAACTTCGCCGCCAACTGTGGGCACGCCGATGCAATTTCCATAATGGGAAATTCCCGATACTACGCCTTTGAACAATCTCTGAGTTTTAGCGTCGTCTAAGTTGCCGAAACGCAGGGAATTTAAAAGTGCGATCGGGCGTGCACCCATTGTGAAGATATCGCGGAGAATCCCGCCGACACCGGTTGCTGCACCTTGGAAGGGTTCGACTGCTGACGGGTGGTTGTGCGATTCAATTTTGAAGGCGAGTTGCAAGCCTTCTCCCAAGTCTACGACGCCGGCATTTTCTCCGGGCCCGACGAGAATTCGATCGCCCTCTGTGGGAAACTGTTTTAATAGCGGTCGCGAATTTTTGTAACAGCAGTGTTCGCTCCACATAACGCCGAACATTCCCAATTCAGCTTTATTAGGATGGCGACCGAGACGCTGAACGATTTCTTCATATTCTTCAGGTGTGAGTCTTTCACCAGCAATTTGTTCGGGGGAAAATGGGGATTCGGAGATGGGAGACATGGAAACTCGTTATAAACCACAGGCTTTATTCTAAATGCCCTGTGCTTGGTTAATCTAAAATCTATAATCTAAAATCTATAATCCTAGGTCTTTGGGTTGTGAATCTAAAATCTAAAATCTAAAATCTAAAATCGAATGACTTTACCTCGAAATCTCAATTTTGCTAACCAAAACTTGCGGAACCGTTCTTTTAAAGGGCTTGACTTATCTGGGGCGAATTTCAGCGGTTGCGACATTCGAGGCTGCAATTTCACCGGGGCGATTTTGAGGGGGGCAAATTTTCAGGGTGTCAGAACCGGACAAAGCCGCAGGCGGGTGAGAAATTTGATTGCTAGGGCTGGGGTAACTGCGGTGACAGTGACGACGGCTGGGGCTTTGACTGGACTGATAGCCGGGGCGGATGCGGGGGCTGTGGCGGTGGCCGGAACGGCTGCTACGGCGATTGCTGCGACTCGGGGCGAGGCTGGAATTGTGGCGGGGGCTGTGGCTGGGGCTGCTGCTGCGATCGGCGCTAGCGGTATTGTGACATTTTTTGGCGGAGATACTATCAGGGGAATTGTCTTATTTTTGGTTTCTGGGGTAATTCTTGGGTTAACTGCGATCGGCTTTTTTATCGCTGTTGAAGAAATAGAAAAATTGTCGGTAACGTCGTTTAGAAAAGCTGATTTAACTGATGCTGTATTCGATCCGGGGGCGGTTATAGATGCCGATTTTTCCGATGCGCGAGGAGTGCCGTGGTAGACAACCTGCTTCTAAAATCTAAAATCTAAAATCTAAAATCTAAAATCTAAAATCTAAAATATCCCATCTAAAATCGGATGACTAAGTTTCCCCACGATCAGTTTGCAAAAGAATACCTGCAAGAGTTATTGTCGCCTCTTGGAGAAGTAGAAACGAGCAAAAATGTCACTGCTGAAGTTAGAGAAATTGATGTTTGGTTTCAACCAACTTCTTTTGAGGGCGAATATGTCCAAAGTTTGGGTTTGTTAGGTAAAATGGCTGCAACGGCGGCGATAATTGAACCGTTTCGCAATCCTGTGACTGCTGAGGGAATTTTTAGCTGTGTCGTTAAGTTATTAAATAGTAGGGCAGAACAGGGGCGGCGGGCTAATCGACAAGATCAACGTTTTGAGGAAAGACAATTACCGATGTTATGGATTCTCACTCCTACTGCTTCGGAGGCTTTATTAAGCAGTTTTGGTTTTCGGACTCCTGAAGACTCTGAGGGCTGGGGGAGGGGAGTTTATTTTTTATCGGAGGTTTGGAGAGTTGGCTTAATCGCTATTCACCAGCTACCGAGGACTCCAGAGACTATGTGGTTGCGGATGTTGGGTAGGGGTCGGGTGCAGCAAGGGGCGATCGCGGAATTAACTGCATTCCCTCTTGATGCTTCACTCCGAGCTAATGCGCTACAATTACTTTACACCTTGCAAGCAAATTTGCAAGCGAATACACCAACTAATCCCACAATGGATGATGAAGATCAGGAGTTAGTTATGGCGATCGTACCCCTTTTTCAACAACATTTACAAGAAGCACGACTACAAGGTCTTGAACAAGGTCTTGAACGAGGTCTTGAACGAGGCATTGAACGAGGAAGAGAAGAAGGAAGAGAAGAAGGACAGCGGTTGATTTTAGAGAGTTTCTTGCAGGTCAGATTTGGGGAGTTAGACCCGCTAACTCTCACCTTTCTCCGATCGGTATCGGCTCTACCTACTGCCGAGTTTACGATGTTGTTGGTGCAATTGTCTATGCTGCCGATCGCCCAAACGGATCGCCAACAAGTCCAAACTTTGCTAGCAGAAAGTGTTTTGAACAACCGTTTCAGTAAATCAGGACAATTAGAAGAACGCCCGGTTACTCTCATCCCCTATTTGCTCGGTTTATCCCCAGAAAACTTATCATTACTGTTGTCAGAATTGCCTCAATTATCCCTGGAAAAGCTGATAGCTAGATTGCCAGATCGATCGAATTAAAAACTAACAATGTGGCGAGCACCTCGGCTTTTGAAACAAGTCGGGGTTCTGGGTGTATAATCAGAGACTGTGGTAATTTGTCATTTGCCGATGAAGTTGCGATCGTTCTTTTCTTTCCTCATTGCGGGCGTCTTGGCACTCTTAGGCTTGAGTGCCGGCGGTTTTTACTGGCTGACAACTCACACTCCCCTGAATTTGCTCGCCGGCGGGCCGACAACTACTCCGGCTGCGGCTGTGTTTGTCTCGAAACAAGCACCTTTGTTAGCATCAATGCTGGTAAATCCCGATCGCCTCGAAGCATTGCGGCAAGTTTTTGCCAGTCCCGAAGAAAGAAGTCGATCGCACGCGGAATTTGAGCAAATCAAAAAAAGTTTCCTCGCCAGTACAGGCCTCGATTACAGTAGAGATATCCAACCTTGGATAGGTGACGAAATTACCCTCGCCGTCACAACGCCAGATTTAGATGGCGACAGCAGCAACGGCCAACAAACCGGGTTTTTGCTGGCGGTTTCCTCCCAAAAGGTCGATCGCAGCCAACAATTTCTCGACTCCTACTGGCGCCAACAATCTCGTGCCGATAAAACAGTGCAGTCGGAAATATATAAAGGCGTGAGAATTAATTATAAACAAGCACCAAGAGCCCAGAAAAAATCTGCTTCATTTTCGCCTTTTAACCCGTTTTCTCTGCCGACTTCAAAGTTGCCATCCAGCTTCGCAACAGCAGCCATCGGCGGTAATTTAAATTCTGGGAATAACGAAAGTTTTGTTTTATTTTCCAATAGCCCGATTGTGATTCGAGATGCAATTAATAACGTTGAATCAGCCAACCTAAATCTCAATAATACCCCAGAATATCAAAAAGCTTTGCAGCAGCTAACTCAAGGCAGAATCGCTTTAGCATTTGTCAATCTCCCGCAGTCAGCAGCCGAGCAAAATTCCCAAGTTTCTCTTAATTCTCTCGCAGTTGCTGTCGGAGTTAACCGACGGGGATTGCTGGCTCAAACTGCTTTAGTGACATCGCGAGAAAACACAGCTTCTCCAACACTCTCCGAACCTGTGCAAGCCTTGCAGTACATTCCCTCAGCCAGTCCTCTCGCGGTCGCCAGCACCGATTTAAGGAATTTTTGGGCTGATTTGTCATCGGCGGTGTCAGCTAACGCTGAAGTCTCAAATTTAGTCGATCGCACCCTGGCAGATATTCAGCAAGTTTGGGGCGTCAACCTGCCGCAGGATATATTTGACTGGGTACAAGGAGAATACGCTTTAGCAGTGCTTCCGAATTCGTCAAATAGTGCCGATTGGATTTTTGCCGCCGAAAACTCTGCTGATACCCAAAAGGCGATCGACAAACTCGATGAAATTGCCCGCAGCAAAGAATACAGCATCGGCAGCTTCACTCTCAGAAACCAGAAAATTACCGCTTGGACGCAGTTGACAACGAGCCAGAATTCGGGTAAAAAAAATAATAGAAAAAGTGCGATCGAAACCGAGGCAAAAGGAGTTCGAGCCACCGTCGGCAAATACGAAATTTTTACCACTTCAGTAGAAGCAATGGACGCAGCACTAGAAGCAGCCGAAACAGGCTCTTTAGTTGTCAATCAAGATTTTCAAACCAGCATTGAACCGCTACCGCCATCTAACGACGGCTATTTTTATTTAGACTGGCCATCCAGCAGGGCAATTTGGGAAAAACAAATCCCGCTGTTGAGGTTAATTGAACTTTCGGCAAGACCGTTGTTCGACCACTTGCGATCGCTCACTGTCACCAGTACGGGAGAAATAACAGGAATTCGCAAAGCTACAATATTTATGCGGCTGAATTAGTCATTAGTCAGAAGGAAGTTCGGCAACGGATTCTGTAACGGATGTAACGGATGTCAGGAAGAAAAAAGGAAGAAGGAAGAAAGAAGAAGGAAGTTCGGCAACGGATTCTGTAACGGATGTAACGGATGTCAGGAAGAAAAAAGGAAGAAAGAAGAAGGAAGAAAGAAGAAGGAAGAAGGAAGAAGGAAGAAGGAAGGAAGAACAAGAAACTACTCCCAATTCCCAATTCCCAATTCCCCATTCCCAATAACTAAGGACTAATAACTACTGGCTTCTTGACCTTTTTCGGTTGCCCAAAATAAGCTTGAAACACCTCTTTCGCGATCGGGGCCGCGGCAACAGAACCATAACCGCCATTTTCCACAACCACGGCGATCGCAATTTCCGGCTTGTCAGCAGGCCCGAAGGCCACATACAAAGAGTGATCCTCCTGTCCAATAACCTCCGAAGTCCCTGTTTTGCCCGCCGTCATCGGAATCGTACCGTCATTCATCCCCTGTCCAGTACCCTCGGCCACCACCGCGATCAGTCCCTCCTTAACCACCTGAATTGTTGAAGGTTTCATCCCCGTATATACCCGTTTAGTCTCCGCTTTGCCGGTCATAGAAGTCAAAAGATGAGGCTTCACCCGATAGCCGCCGTTAGCGATCGAACTCACCATCACCGCCGCCTCCAAAGGAGTCACCAACACCAACCCCTGACCGATCGACATCGTTACTGTATCACCGGCATACCAAGGTTCTTTATAAATTTTCTCCTTCTCCTCCGGCGTCGGGATTTGACCGTGATCCCCGCCACTCAGCCCCAAAAGCTTCAAATCGGTATCCTTACCAATTCCCAAGCGGTGTCCCCACTTAGAAATTTGCTCCGGCCCCGTACTCATCCCCACTTGATAAAAAAACGTATTGCTGCTGAAAGCCAAGGCCTCCCGAAAGCCTATGTAGCCGTAACCGCCGCTGTGTTCGTTAAAATCAATTCCCCCCACAGTAATGTAAGCCGAAGTGCTCAAAATTGAGTCCGGCGAAAACTTGCCCGACTCCATGCCCGCGACGGAAGTCACAATTTTAAAAGTGCTGCCGGGGGGATAGCCTTGCATGGCACGATTCAAAAATGAATTTTCCTGGTCTTGAAGAGTTGCCCAGTCATCCTTAGTGATTTTTCGCGTAAACAGATTGGGGTCAAAAGTCGGGTGGCTGGCCATAACTAATACCGCGCCGGTTTTCACGTCCAGGGCAACTACTGCCCCCCGGCGGTTCCCCAAGGCTTTTTCGGCTGCTTTTTGCATGGACAAGTCTATGGTTAGCTGCACCGCCTCGCCCGGTTTGGGCGGTGTCTCTCCCATCAGCCGCAATTCTTGATTTTGAGCATTTACCTCGATCAGCCGATCGCCCCAAACTCCCGCAATCTGCTTGTTAGAACTCGCTTCTATGCCCATCTGACCCACAATCATCCCCATCGGATATTCCGGGTGATCTTCCAAGTCTGCTGCGGTAGCTTCGCCAATATATCCGAGAACGTGAGCCGCCAAACTGCCTTCGGGATAGTAGCGGTTCGCTTCTGGCCGCACTTCCACTCCCCGCATTTGTCCCACCTGTTCTGCTAGCGGCACAAACACCTCTGGCGGCATCGCTTGCTTGATCCGCACCGGTCTGTAGGATAGAGGATCGACCTGTTTTAATTTTTGTAAAATTTCTTTTGCCGGAATTTTAACCAGCGGACTCAACTTTTCTGCTGTCGCTTTCCACTCTTCCGGCGTTTGTTCTTTCGGCCACAAATATACCGATCGAGCTAAATTGTTCGCCGCTAGCAGCTTGCCGTTGCGATCGACAATGTGTCCGCGATTCGCCGGCATTGGCACTAGGCGAACGCGATTGTTTTCGGCTCGTTCGCGGTTTTGCTTCCCTTGTACCAGTTGCAATTCCACCAGCCGACTAGCGTGCAGGCCAAGCAAACCGGTTGCCACCAGCATTAACACGATCGCCCGGTGTATCGGACGCTCCTGTTTTTTAGGAGTTTCCCCCAGGGTTTTGTCAGAAGAATGAAATCCTGAGATCGAATAAAATTGTCGTTGCATCATTCTATAGGTAGATGTCAAGTCCTAGATTTTAGATTCCTGATTGTCAATTGTGAAGTATACATCATCAGGCCGGGGAGGCTCGGGCCTCGATCGTTGGGGGAAGCGGAATCATTGATAATTAGTTTTTGACTAATAACTAATAACTCATGAATGCTAAATGCTGACTAATCCCCCAAGCACCAAGAAATAGCCAGCAAAATCAAGGTCAGGCTCAGCCAATTAGGGAAGTGGAGCCAGCCAGATAGACCCATAGGTAACAATACCAAAACCTGTGTCAATAGGGAACAGATCGCCAACACCAAGGCTAGGAGTATCAAAATAATCATCTTGACACCGTACAATTTCGGATATGAGTCGATCGCCTGTGGCAGAAATTGGAGTGGCACTCGGAGCGCGAGCGCACACGGATTGTTCTGATAGACATAAACAAGAGAAGCCAGGAGGTTTTGAATAAATTTAAAAAAAGTTATTTTTCCTCCAGAGTTATGGTTGTAGGGGCTGCGATGGGTAAATTCTGAGTTGTGATTTTAAGTTGTGAGCGAGGAATATTGCCATGTTGTTTAATCAGCGAGCCAATTTCAAAAACAGTGCAGTCTTGGCGGCGATCGCCGCGATCGCCGCCCTACCAGTTTTAGCAGAAACAGCCAATTTCGGCACTTTAACTTTATCGCGAGGTTTTGGAGCCCCAACAGCAGTTTTGAGAGGTTCCACAGGCGGATCGTACTCTCTATCTGCCATTGCCAACGCCGATCGGCACAAAAACAAATGTTTGGGTTTTGCCACCCCAACTCCCGACCACATCATCGTCTTGCAGCAAAACTTTTCAAAACTCGCAATCCAAGTCAACAGCGGAGGCAAGGACACAACCTTACTCGTACAAGGCCCCGGTAATGCGGTGCGCTGCGGAGACGATGCAGGCCAGAATAAAGATGCTGGCATTGTTGATTCTGAGTGGCAAGCAGGCTCTTACAGGATTTGGGTCGGTACTCTCGAAGCCGGAGTCAAGTCTAACTATACAATCTCAGTACAGGAATAGAACGCCGCGGCGCTGTGGGATGGAGACAATCAAATACGATCGAATTCTCCCCCAATCTGCCAATCTGCCAATCTCCCACTCCCCCAATCTCCCCCAATCTGCCAATCTGCCAATCTCCCACTCCCCAATCTCCCGATCGGTCTCTCACTTACGCCATCCAGTAAAATGTAAAATTGAAAGTGGCGTGTTTAACCAAAATTGGTAAATCCGAAAGTGCTAAAGACTCTTAGAGCTGACTTCAGTATAATTTTTGATCGCGACCCTGCCGCTCGCAACTGGTTGGAAGTTTTATTTTGTTACCCCGGTCTTCAGGCCCTAGTGCTGCACCGCCTCGCACATTGGCTTTACGTGCTGGGACTTCCCTTCATCCCCCGCTTTATTTCCCACATAGCTCGCTTTTTGACCGGAATTGAAATTCACCCAGGGGCAACGATCGGCAAAAGCGTATTCATCGACCACGGTATGGGGGTTGTGATCGGCGAAACAGCGATTATCGGCGATTTTGCCCTAATTTACCAAGGTGTAACGCTTGGGGGCACAGGCAAGGAAAGCGGCAAACGTCACCCTACCGTCGGCGAAAATGTAGTTGTCGGTGCCGGCGCCAAGGTACTCGGCAATCTGCTAATTGGCAACAACGTTCGCATCGGCGCCGGTTCCGTCGTGCTCCGGGACGTACCATCTGACTGTACGGTGGTAGGGATTCCCGGCCGCATCGTCTATCGATCGGGAGTTCGCGTCAATCCACTAGAACACGGCAGTTTGCCGGATTCGGAAGCTGTGGTAATTCGCTCTTTGCTCGATCGCATCGAGTCCCTCGAACAGCAAGTAAAAAGTTTGCTTCCTCAAGCATCTGTCTCCTTAACTTCTGTTCCCCATTCCCACAATTTCCACTCAGTATCAGAAGCTTTAAACCAATCCAGCAATGTAGCCTTAGCCGAAAAAACAGAGCTAGTTACAACCCCTAGCTGCAAGTTAAAAGATAAAGCAATTCAAGAATTTTTCGACGGCACCGGCATCTAAAAATAGTTTTGAGTGTTGAGTTTTTCATTGGGAATTTTTCAACTTAAAACTTTCCTACTGACAGCAGTCAACAGTCAACAGTCAACAGTCAACTGACTTCAAGGATTAACCGATCGCACAGACCAATTTCCCTCCCCGTCGCGCCGATAAAGCGATCGGTTCTGCGGTTCCCCCCGCAACTCCAACAAATCCACCGTTTCCGGTTCCAACAACAGCAAGCAAAAATTAGGCAGCGGCTCGATCGCATCTGGGGAAGCAGAATCAAAAGCACCAGCCTCCGCTTTGTCTTCCCCCGGATGCGGCCAAGCAAACTGATCTCGAGCAGCCTCAGAAAGCTCCTGCCAAGCTGTGCGGCGCGATGAGCACAACTCTGCCTCTGGATAATCTGCCCCTACTAAAACTAGCTTTCCAGCAATCCGAAATTGTTCGCGAGTTTTGGGGAAATACCAGCAAATTTCCCCCCAAGGATAGAGGTTAATTTCCTCAGCCTTTTCACTGCGAATATCTGTAATAAATTTCAACTGATTAGTCTCTCCTAAAAAGCCTCGAAACACCACAGTGCGGTTGGCCGGACGCCCGGTAGCGCGAACAGTTGCTAGTTGCAAGTAGCGAGCAAAAGCAAGACTGCGGTTGCGGTGGAGCGCGCGAGCTAAGGGCGATCGCCAAAGTGCTAAAGACATAATTAATAACCTATCATATTGGTAATGGGATTAGTCAGTAGTCAGCAGTCATTAGTCATTGGAAAAAAGGTAATTGGGAAAAAGGGAATTGCGAATTGGAGAAGGTGTGCACACCAGCACGCTACTAATGACTGCTAGCTAATAACTAATAACTAATGACTGCTGACTAATGACTCTTCTTGCTCCTATTGGTAATTTTATGTCAAATTCACTCTCACAACTCAAAACTATTGAAACTCCCCACAGCGGCTACCACTGGGACGGCAGTTCCCGGCGCTTTTTTGAAGGCTGGTACTATCGAATAACATTACCGATTCACGGACAATCTTTTGCATTCATGTATTCAATAGAAGACCCCAGAGGCGGTCAACCTTACAGTGGCGGTGCAGCTCAAATTCTCGGCCCAAAAGATAGCTATTTGTGCCGCACCTTCCCCGATGTAAATAAGTTTTGGGCGCACCGAGAAAGCTTGGGTTTCGGACATTGGGGCAAAACAGATTTACAAATTAAACCCGACTATTTAGAGCCGCAAGTATTCGACAGCAGCGTCGAAGAAGGCTATCAAGCTACTGCTACTTTGAATCAAGGTTATCTGCACGATCCGGGAAGCAGCACTCGCTGTTTTTGGCAGTACGAAATTCAACCTGTTTACGGCTGGGGAAACTCCGATGATCTCCAGAAATCTACGGCGGGAATGCTATCTTTTCTGCCCGTATTTGAACCGGGATGGCAAATTTTAATGGCTCACGGTTTAGCCACGGGCTGGATCGATTGGAACGGCCAACGCTACGAATTTAAAGATGCTCCCGCTTACAGCGAAAAAAACTGGGGCGGTGCTTTTCCGCAAAAGTGGTTTTGGATTAATTGCAATTGTTTTCAAGGCGAAAAGGATTTAGCTTTAACTGCTGGCGGCGGCAAGCGGGGCGTGCTGTGGTGGATGGAATCGGTGGCAATGATTTGTCTGCATTACCGAGGCAAATTTTACGAATTTGTGCCTTGGAATTCGCAAGTTAGTTGGAAGATTGAACCTTGGGGAAGCTGGAAAATGCAGGCTAGAAACAGCCAGTTTGAAGTTGAGTTAATTGGCACTACAAAGACTTCTGGTACTTATGTGCGAACTCCTACCGAAAAAGGCATGGCTTTTTGCTGCCGGGATACGACGCACGGGGAATTGCGCTTGCAACTTCGAGAATTGTTGGGGGGAAATGTTGAAAAAAATGGTAAGCAGCGTTCTAAAATTATCTTAGAGGCTCAAAGTTCTTTATCGGGTTTGGAAGTTGGGGGCGGGCCTTGGGATGAAGTTTGGCGATCGAATTAAGTCAGTAGTCATGAGTCATTAGTCCGTTAACAGTAGTCAGAACAGCCACGATCCATTTACTCGGTTTGCAATTAGGTAAATTTTACCGCAGCCAGCGGTTACAACCAGCTCTCAAGGTGATTTTGGGACTAATTTTATGTTTGGGAACAATCTTGGTGCCAGCGGCAATTGCTAGTGCTGCAGGTGATTTGTCTCGCCAACCTGTCACCGAAATTACTGTTAGTTTAGGTAACGAAGTGGGGGAACTTAAGTTTTTCCCCAATCTGCTAGAGTTTGAATCGGGCAAGCGCTATAAATTAGTGCTGAAAAATCCCAGTTTGCAGAAACATTATTTTACTGCTAAAAACTTTGCTGAGGCGAGTTGGACTCAAAAAGTTGAAGCTAGTAATGTGGAAATTAAAGGAAGTATTCACGAACAGGAACTTAAACCGGGCGCTATGGCAGAATGGGTGTTTGTTCCCATGAAATCGGGAAGTTACAACCTGCGGTGTACGGTAGCCGGACATACAGAGGCGGGGATGATTGGGAAAATTACGATCGCCTCTTAAGTCCCAGTTAATACATTAAGAGATTGACTAATTTTTGTGTAATCGGAAAACCAGTCTGACGCTCAAAGTGTATAAACATCGGACTAGGATTTGCCTCTAAAAATACATACTCACCCGTTGGCTTGACACGCCAATCAATAGCAGTCCACTCTAGCATAAATGCCTTTAATATTGCCAAACATTGTTTTTTAACTGATTCTGGCAAATCTATCGGAATTAGCTCTGCCTCTAAATCTTCTCGAAAATCCAAAGCTTGACTGCGAATTTCGGCAGAATAGACTGATTCACCAATCACATAACTGCGAATGTTTGTCCCAGGAATATACTCTTGTATTGTGACAGGAGAAATACTCAAAGCCAAGTCCAGGCGATTAGGTTCTAAATGCGTCTCTGTGACTAACTTGGTATGAGCGCCACCATAAACAGGCTTAAAAATTGCTTTTTCATAATTTTCGACAAATTCCCTAACTTGCTCTGGATTGTTACTGATTAAAGTTGCAGGAATTGTCACTCCTATTTGCTTTGCCTTGCTCAGTTGTAGGGGTTTTTCTTTATGAAATTGGTATGCCTGCCAAGAATTAATCCAGCGAGCCGGACAAGCTTGCACGAGCGATCGCACTGTACTCATGGAATCCTTCAATGCAACTTGCTGTTGATGTGCATCTTTTAACTGTGGAACGTAAACACCGGAGAAATTGCGCCAAAATACACTGTGAATATCTTGAAAATTCAACTGGCGACCTCCGGGTAGCGTCAAGCACCCTACCAGGGTATCAGGTTGCCAAGACAGACGTAACTGTCTTGGAAACAGATAGGTATCTACATAATCTACTTCTGCACCGGCTTGGGTGAGAGCATCTTTTATATGAGCAGCATGAGCATCTGAATCATTACCCAGAATTAAAATGTTCATGGGAAAATTGAAAATTAAAAATCTGCTAAAAAGCAAGTAAATAAATGAAAAGTCGCATCACTTGTTTTGAGAGTGTTGCAACTTTTTATGTATTAAAAAAAACTGTCGAATGAGGCTGAATCTTTGAAAGTCTCATTACAGAAACAATTTCAAGAGTTCAGGAATTAGGCAGAATCTCTTCTACAATTGTCGCCACGAATGAGATTACGAAGGAATAGGACCTCCACCCTCTTCACCGATAGCCATAGTGGTCATCGGAGGACCTCCACCCTCTTCACCCAGAGCCATAGTGGTCATCGGAGGGCTTCCACCCTCTTCACCCAGAGCCATAGTGGTCATCGGAGGGTCGAAAATAGGCGGGGGAGTAAATCCTACTCCTCCTCCTCCTTCATTTCCCGGACAGGGAGCTGAGATACACTGTATCGGATGACTCCCACCTTCTTCACCCATAGCTAGAGTCGTGAAAATGATTCCACCTATTCCACCTGCGATGGTGTCGATCAGTGCATCACTTAGGGTCTCTTCAAAACCAAAATTAATTGCTTCGAGTTGAGCAGCATCTAAATCAAAAGGATGATCCATAAAATTCTCCTAATTGAGTAAAAGATTATGCAGGTTTACATATAATCTAGCTCAGGAGAACCGAGTTATTTAACCCTTTTGGCAGGTTTCAAATTGAGTTAACGAAACTTAAACAAGCCTTCAACCCTACAAATTTTTATGTAGACTCTAGCGGAGCCATTGTCAGTCCAGCACGGCTCAATTGCATATGATAAAGTTCTGCTTGCTCTTGCGGGCCGACCCAGACAGTGGCCTGGCCTTCGTGGTGGATTTGGTTGGCGAGTTTCCAAGCTCGATCGCTCGTCATCCCTGGAATGTATTTCGTCAAACATTCCACAACGTGCTGAAATGTATTGAAATCGTCGTTGAGGACTATTACCCGATAGTTGGGATAAGGTTTGCGGGTAACTTGACTCGATCGAACGGGTGCTATGGTTGGTGAAGAGGTCATCGCGCGAACAGCCACTAAAACTACAAAATTTGTAAAACAGTTACCGAATACATTATAACACAATTTCAGAATTTTTTAACTACTACGAAGTAGTTCGATCGGCTTCGGCGTTTATTTTCACTGCTGCGCCCGTCAAACTCAAGTTAATACTCATCTCAAGAAAGACTTTAGTCCTCACTACGAACCTCTGAAGTTTGTAGTGAGGACTAAAGTCCTCAAACTCAGATGCTACTAAGCCGCAGCCAAATTTGCTGCTGCGAAATCCCAGTTAGCCAAATTATCCAAGAAATTAGTAATGTAGTCGGGACGGCGGTTTTGGAAATCCAAATAATAAGCGTGTTCCCACACATCCAAAGTCAGCAACGGAGTTTGACCGTGTGCTACCGGGGTGTCGGCGTTGGCAGTTTTGGTAACTTTCAAAGTACCGTTATCTAAAACCAGCCAAGCCCAGCCGCTACCGAACTGAGTTGTCGCAGCATTCTTAAATTCTTCTTTGAATTTGTCGAAGCTGCCGAAGTCGGCGTTGATTTTGTCAGCTAAAGCTCCTGTCGGAGTGCCGCCGCCACCTGGTGCAAGGGAATTCCAAAAGAAATTGTGGTTCCAAACTTGACCTGCATTGTTGAAAATGCCGGCTTTGGATGGGTCTTTAGCAGATTCCTTGACAATTTCTTCAAGGGATTTGCTCGCCATTTCCGTCCCTTCAATCAGTTTGTTGAGGTTGGTCACGTAAGCAGCGTGGTGCTTGTCGTGATGGAACGAAAACGTCTCGGCAGACATATGATCTGACTCTAGGGCGTCAGCGGCGAAGGGTAATGGTGCGAGTTCAAATGTCATTGTGTTCAATCCTCTCTGGATTACTTTTGGTTTTTCGGTTGACTTTCCGGCTTTTGTTTGATTAAAGCCGAGAGTCGCTAACTTGAGTTTATCAACCTGTGGTCAATAATTCTTTACAATTTTCATATTTTATAGCAGTTGCAGCATTTTAGGATTTTGACCTTCATCAGCCAGGGTACAAGCCCCCGGATTCATCCGTGAGGTCGCTTTCTTCAATTATCCCATTCTTCAATCTAAAATCTAAAATCTAAAATCTAAAATCGATTGACTTCTGCTTTTCACCAGTCAAATCTACTAATTGCAGATGTCGATTATCACAAACTTTGGCAAAATGTCAACCCGCCTGCGCGGTAAATAAAAGTTTATGGGAAAAGTTTATGGGAAATTGTCAACAGAGGGAATTTTTATAATAGTTATAAATAAATTAAACCTATTTTTTTTCAAAGATAAGCTAACTTTAACTTAAGCTGTAAACAAGTCAAACAGATTGCAGGAGTCGTCTATGCAAAACCGTTCAAATAACCAGATCAATTACCCCCCGCAATGGTTGAATCTGAAACTAATAGTCAGTGCTCTCGAAACAGTTCAAGATTTAATTGTAATTTCTTTGTGTATCGGTTTGTTCTGTTTCATGGTACTCGAACTGCGAGAAATGTTTTTCTCGCTGCTTCCTCCTTTGAATTTTAAGCAAGTGACTGCCGACATTCTATTTTTATTAGTTTTGGTAGAATTATTTCGGCTGCTAATTATTTACTTGCAAGAGCAGCGCGTTTCGATAGGGGTGGCTGTGGAAGTTTGTATAGTATCTGTTTTGCGAGAAGTCATCGTGCGGGGAGTGCTGGAAACTCCCTGGGTTCAAATATTATCAACAGGGGCTTTTTTGATAGTTTTGGGAGTGTTGTTGGTAGTCCGAGTTTGGTTGCCACCAACCTTCGAGGGAATTGACCCGGAACGCCGCCTTGCTAACAGAAATAGTAAAATTTACGAGCCGGAATCTGCTGCCGATCCTGTTGCAATCAATAGCCAGTTTAATTCTCATTGAGGATGGCGGGACAGGCGATTTTAGATTTTAGATTTTAGATTTTAGATTTACTCTTATATCGCTTGTCACGTTACCAGCTATCATTTCCCGTAAAACTGAGATGTTGCAGCATTGTGAACAACGGGCTCTGAGACCTGTTCCACAAAGAGTAGATTTTCTTGTGGGGAGTAGGGGTTGGCCAGGATAATCCACCCAAAAAAGGATTATTGAGAATGGTGCAAGATGTAAGTTCAAATCAACCTGATAACGTTTGCAGTGAAAACTAAAATACTCTGAAAATACAGAGGAATGTAGTCTTCACTACCAAGGCAAGGTTCATCAGTAATTCCCAATTATTCAAATCTAAAATCTAAAATCTAAAATCTAAAATCTAAAATGGTATTACCCGTTAGCCTGCAATTCCCCCAAACGGGCTAACACTTCTTTAGAATGAATCGCCGGATTAATCTTCACAAAAGTTTCCCGCAAAACGCCTTCAGGGTCAATAATAAAACTGTGTCGCGCCGAGATAAAACTCATCCAAGAACCGTAAGCTTTACTCACTTTACCATCCGTATCAGCTAACAGCGGAAACTTCAAACCTTCGGAATCGCAAAATTCCGCATGGGAATCGACATCATCCGCGCTAATACCGATAATTTGAGTATTCTTTGCCAAGTATTTCGGCAAATCTTGCTGAAATCTCCGCGCTTCGATCGTACATCCCGAGGTAAAGTCTTTAGGATAAAAATACACTACCAGCCACTTACCGCGAAAATCGGAGAGGGAGACTTGTCCGTCGCCGCTGTTTGTCGGCAAACTAAAATCCGGTGCGGCTTCATTCACCGCCGGAAGCTTTCCACCTAGGGCAAATGCAGGTGCGGCAAAATTGAAACTTAGAAAAACTAGACAAATTGCCAATAAAGTGCTAAAAAACTTGCGACGGGACATCATAAATGTTAGAAGTAGAACTGTACTTAAGACAAGTTTACAGTTTTCTGATTAAATGGGTAGGGGCAATTCGCGGATTGCTTCTAAAACCCAAAGATCACTCACTCAAATAGCAATTTACCCATGAGCGCTGCACTCCCGTTAACAGGCAAAGTTATAGTAGTCCAGGTAATTAACGGTCAACCCGTTACGATCGAAGTAGACGGCACTAATGCCCCGCTTACTGGAGGAAATTTTGTTGACTTAGTTGAACGCGGTATTTACGACGGGGTGATGTTTCACCGAGTTGTGCGTCAGCCAGATCCTTTTGTGGTGCAAGGAGGCGATCCGCGCAGCAGAGATACTTCAATTCCAGCGAGTCAATTGGGAACGGGTAGTTTTATTGACCCGGATACCAATCAGGCGCGTTTTATTCCTTTGGAAATTAAGCCGCAAGGGGCCGCGCAACCTGTTTACAACCAAGTTGTAACCCAGACGCCACAGTTGCAGCATACTCGCGGTGCTGTGGCAATGGCTCGTTCTAATGCTTTGAATTCGGCTTCTTCGCAGTTTTATTTTGCTTTGGATGATTTGCCATTTTTAAATGGCAATTATGCTGTTTTTGGCAACGTTATTCAAGGTTTTGAAACGGTGGATGCGGTGCAGCAGGGCGATCGCATTTCGACTGCAAAAGTCGTTCAAGGAATCGTCCCCAGTCGGGTTTCTAGCATCATTACCGATGTTGAGTTCCTAAACGATTCCATTAACATTACCAATTTGGCAAATCTGCCTTTGCGACCCCTCAGATTGACCAACACCCCGAACAACTATCAAGTCACTTCCCAAGACTATGAGCAAAATCCCGGCGGTGTAGTGGGAGGTAGCGCAAACGATCGCATCCTCGGTGAACCCACGGGTGATGGAATTAACGGCAGCCAAGGCAACGATACCCTCACGGGCGAAGAAGGCGACGACTTTCTCAGAGGTGGCAAAGGTAACGACTTAATTAGCGGCGGTGTTGACAACGATATTATCAACGGAAATCTCGGCGATGATAATCTCAATGGTGATGCTGGTGACGACTTTTTGCGAGGTGGCAGAGGAAACGATGTTTTAATCGGCGGCGATGGTAACGATATTTTACTTGGCGATATTGACAGCGATACTCTCACCGGCGGCGCAGGTGCAGATACTTTTGTTCTGACCACAGGCGAAAATCTGGCTTTAGATACGGCGAGCGATATAATTCTTGATTTTAGGCCGGGAGAGGGCGATCGCATTGGCTTAACCAGCAATTTATCCAACACCTCATTCACCCCATCTGGCAGCAACACACTCATTCAATTTGGAGGAGTTACTTTGGCTGTCGTTCAAAATGCCGCCCCTGCAGCAGTTCAAAACGCCGCCTTTGCAATTAACTTTTCTACTATTTCCCGTCCCGATGACTTGCCAGTCGGTGACGCCGCCTTGAGAATTGGCTAGCTTTAACAAGACTGACGCCATAATTATAGGTGTAGGGTGCTCTTCGGTGCACCTTACCTGATTATTAATAGCCCATTCCCAATTGCCAATACTTCAACTACGCGATCGTACAAGTTCCCAATTCCCAAATTTAACTAATACCATAGCTTTCTAATTTTAGAAACCGCATCTCGATAAGAATCCATTCTGCCCTGCTGCTTAAAAAGCCCTGCCGCCTTCTGAAAATCCTCAAATGCTCCCTGAACCTCTCTCAATTTATATCTAGTCACTCCTCGGTTGAAGTAAGCTTTAGCAAAATCGCGATCGAGGCGAATTGCTGACTCAAAGTCAGCTAGTGCTGCCAGGGAATTTTCCATTTGTAGGCGGATAGCACCTCGGTTAAAGTAAGCTTGGGTTAAATTGGGGTTGAGCAGCAGTGCTGAGTTGTAATCCGCGATCGCCTCAGTATAATCTTTTAAACGAGTCAGCATAAATCCGCGATTGGTGTAATAATTGGCTCGGTAAGGATTGAGTTCGATGGCTGTAGTTAAATCTTCGATCGCAGATTGCTTGTAGCCTAATTTATAGCGAACCAGACCGCGATAGCTGTAAGCGGAAGCGAATTGCGGATTAATGTTAATTGTGACAGTAAAATTTTTAATTGCACCGTGCAAGTCTTGTTGTTTGAGATTTTTTAAACCCTGAGTATAAAACTTTCTGGCAGTAACTTTTAAATTTACTTCTTGTCGGGAGTCAGCTTGCTCGCCCGAAAATACTTGACCTGCAATATTAGCTAATCCCAAAGATTCAATCGAATTTAAAATAGTTGTAACGACTAATTGGCTGGGGAGAATGGGGATAGTAGGCATGGCAGGATGGGTGTTCAACTGTATGCTTTCATTTTGCTCGATATTTCAGCTAGTGACAGTGATATGCGTGCTCTCAGAAACGTGATAAGTTTGATGAGATTTGGTGATGCTGGGGCATTCGCTTGTGTGATGAAAGTTGGGCTTAGTTAGTGATGGCGATCGCAAATAAGAAAAATTGCGTCTATAATCGGCTAAATATCAGGTTTTCAGGCTACATGGGCGGTTTCTTCCTTGCGATATTGAGAAATTCCTACCGAGATGGTTTTGACGTAGGCCCCTGCGGCATCGATCGCAACTGCCCGCCACAAGTATTACTTTGTAGAGATATTGCACTGGCAAATGCCGATCGAACTTGCGGCCATCTAAAACCCGGTTTTAGCGAAAAATCTTAGTTTGGCAGCGAGGCATCTGTGAAGCAACCGGGTTTTTAGCTCAAAGCCCGTATAAGACTACCGGAGTTAATTTTGTGGCTGCGCCAACGCCCGATTAACATTTAATTAATATTTTTGAGTAAGATTGGTGAGAAAAGTTGCCGATTGTTTGCTATGCTTTGAGTATACATCAAGAATCTATTGCGCAAATTAGTGTCAATGAAAAGAGTCCTGAAGTTGAAAAAAATCTTCGCTACCGTGTTGGCGATCGTCCTGTTCACTCTCTACTTAACTCCTCCTGTAATGGCCGCGAAGGCGGACGATTTGAGTCAGCTATTAAAAGATAATTGGTGCGTTAGCTTTCTGTGGAAGCAGTGCGATTTAAGCGCTGTCGATTTGCGGGGAGCTAATCTCCAAGAAGCCAATTTGAGTGGCGCTAATTTGTCCGGCGCCAATTTGTCCGGTGTCAATTTAAAAAATGCTGACCTTTCTGGCGCAGATCTCAGCGGCGCTAATTTAGCCAATGCTGATATTTTAGGCACGAATCTCAGCCGCTCAAATTTGACTGAAGCTAATTTCAACGGCACGAAATTGTGGGACGCAAATCTGACTTTGGCAAATCTGACTCGCGCCAATTTAAAAGAGGCTAATTTGTTAGATTCTCGACTTTGGGGAAGCAATCTTACGGAAGCTAATTTAACCGAGGCGACGCTGCACGGTGCTGACTTGCAATATGCTAATTTGGCTGACAGTAATTTGACAGGTGCTGACTTGCACAGTTTCTTTTTTCGAGGTTCCAAACAAGTCACAAACTTGAGCAATGCTAATTTAGAAGGCGCTATTTTAACTGGCGCAAATCTCAGAGGTGCGGTGCTGGCAGGGGCAATAATGCCAGACGGCTCTATTAATGAAGAAATTGGCTTTAATTTAAAGTAAAGTTAAATTAAAGTCTATATGAATTATTCTCAATAATAGAGTTTACAGCCTGTTTCCCAATCAATGAATTCTCAGATGCAATAGGCTACGCCCGTTGAAAACAGATTGTTGAAGATAGTGTCAATATATCAATTTAAATCGGGGTGCGATCGACTTTTCTACTTCCAACAAGTCAATCTCGCTAAAATTTTAAATCTTAAACCGAACCTGCGCGCATCTGTTACAATTTGAAATAGAGCCTGAACAGCACCGAGCCTGCCGAGGGATACAAGCCCCCGACTTAAGTCGTGAAGCTCTAAAAAATTAGATATTTAGTTTAAGCTCCCAGATTTCTCTGTAGAGTCAATCTAAAATCTAAAATTGACTGTGGAGATAAAAAAATTAGATATTTAGTTTAAACTCCCAGATGCCTCTGTGTAGTCAATCTAAAATCTAAAATCTAAAATCGACTGTGGAGTCAATCTAAAATCTAAAATCTAAAATCTAAAATCGACTGATGGAAATCCTGCAAACCCAACTTTACGAACTCGCACAATTTGCTAATAATTTAGTAAATACTCAACTGACACACCTCAGTTTAGTCAGCGTCGGAGTCATCTTTATGGCAGGGTTGCTAACGAGCTTAACGCCCTGTATGCTTTCAATGTTGCCGATTACGATCGGCTACATCGGCGGATACGAAGCAAAAAGCCGCCTGCAAGCTGCAGCCCAGTCTGCGTGGTTTTCCCTGGGATTGGCGACAACCCTTGCGGGTTTAGGTATTGTAGCATCATTTGCCGGACAAGTTTACGGCAAAATTGGCTTGGGTTTGCCGATTCTTGTCAGCATTATCGCTATTCTAATGGGACTGAATTTACTCGAAGCTTTACCCTTGCAAATGCCGTCTTTCGACGCTGTGGGGTGGGTGCCGAAAGATTTGCCTGCGGGCGTGCGATCGTACTTATTGGGCTTAACTTTTGGTTTAGTAGCGTCTCCCTGCAGCACTCCGGTTTTAGCTACACTCTTAGCTTGGGTTTCCAAAACGGGAGATACAGTTTTAGGTGGTGTGTTGCTGCTGTTTTACGCTGCTGGGTACGTAGCTCCGCTAATAATAGCAGGTACTTTTACTGCGAGTATTAAAAAGTTGTTAGAATTGCGTCGGTGGTCGAGTTGGATTACGCCTGTTAGCGGCGTTTTGCTAGTAGGATTTGGCGTTTTCTCCCTGCTTTCCCGGATACTTCCGGCGTAAGTTTCGTAGTAAGGACTGAAGTCCTTATTTAGAGATATAGCACTCACTACAGAATGCGTGAATTAAGTTTTTTTTAACGAACCGCGAAGACGCTAAGAACACGAAGGAAGAAAGAAATAAAAGAGAAATAATTCAAAATTGATTGATAATTGCTAGATAAAATAATAATAGTTTCTTCATTTTTTGTTTTTCCCACCTCTTTCTTCCTTCTTCCCTCTTCCTTCTTCCCTCTTCCTTCTTCCCTCTTCCCTCTTCCTTCTTCCTTCTTCCTCCATAATTACCAATGACATCAAAAGAAGTATTTCTATCAAAACTCTCAAACTGGGCGACTGCCCCTCAAAGGTTTTTCAAGCGAGAAATCTTGCCGGTGCTAGCAGATTTGCGGTTGGCAATTATCTTGCTGCTGACGATCGCATTTTTCAGCATTTCCGGCACTGTCATCGAACAAGGCCAATCAGTACCGTTTTACCAATCTAACTATCCAGAACATCCCGCTTTGTTCGGCTTCCTAACTTGGAAAGTTGTGCTAATTGCAGGACTAGACCACGTATACCGCACTTGGTGGTTTTTGTCAATCCTAATTTTGTTCGGCAGCAGCTTAACAGCTTGTACATTTACCCGACAATTTCCCGCATTAAAAGCCGCCCGCCGCTGGAAATTTTATGAAGAACCAAAGCAGTTTGAAAAATTAGCTCTCAGTGCGGAATTAGAAACAGTTGCTTTAAGTTCGTTAGAACCACTTTTGCAGCAAAAAAACTACCGCATATTTCGAGAAGGCGAAAAAGTTTATGCTCGCAAGGGAATAATTGGCAAAGTCGGCCCGATTATTGTTCACGCCAGTATGCTAATTATTTTAGCTGGGTCGATGTGGGGCGCAATGACGGGATTTCTCGGTCAAGAAATGGTTCCCAGCGGCGAAACATTTCAGGTGCAGAATATCCTGGATGCGGGGCCTTGGGCGGGGCCGCAAATACCGAAGGATTGGTCGATGCGAGTTAATCGGTTCTGGATAGATTACAGTCCCAGCGGTGCGATCGACCAATTTTACTCTGACCTGTCAGTTTTGGACAAAACAGGCCAAGAGGTCGATCGCAAAACCATTCACGTTAACGAGCCGCTCAGATACCGGGGAGTAACATTTTATCAAGCAGATTGGGCAATAGCCGCCGTGCGAGTTCGCCTCAACAAAAGCCCGGTTTTACAATTACCAATGGCTCAGTTAGATACTCAAGGTAAAGGCCGCATCTGGGGAGCTTGGATTCCGACAAAACCCGATTTGAGCGCAGGAGTTTCTCTGCTAGCAAAAGACTTGCAAGGCACAATGTTAGTGTACGGTACGGATGGCAAATTGTTAACTACAGTTCGCGCCGGCACAGCGGTAGAAGTTAACGGAGTCATGCTGACAATTGACGAAGTTGTAGGCAGTACGGGATTGCAAATTAAAGCCGATCCGGGCATTCCGATCGTTTATACCGGCTTCGGGTTGCTGATGCTCAGCGTGCTAATGAGCTATATGTCTCACTCGCAGATTTGGGCTTTGGAAAAAAACGGCAAACTATACGTCGGCGGGCGCACTAATCGCGCTCAGGTGACTTTTGAAAGAGAAGTTGTGGAGATTTTGGACAAGTTGGCCGAATCGAAACAAGAGGAAGAAAAGAGCGAAATAGCGCGGACTTCTCTAGCGAATCAAAACTAACCGTAGGGTGCGCTAGGCGCACCTTACACCAGGTGAAAAACGGATAATTAAACAAGAAATAAATGTGATAAAAAGGATTGAGTTCAGTCAACACGCCTTACTAAAAATAGAGATTCTAGAAAGTCGCGGGGTTACAATATCAACAGATTTGATTTCTGAAACTATCAGAACCCCTAGTAAGTTAGAAGCAAGTGGTGAAGGAAAGTTTATTTGTCAACAGAGATTGAATGGACTTGTCCTAAGAGTAGTTTACCAAGAATATGATGATAAAATTTTAGTAATTACTGCTTATCCTGGTAAGAGGTCAAGATATGAAAAAGATTAGATATAGCCCTGATGTAGATGCGATGCTGATCGAAATTTCCGATTGCCCGATCGCTTATGCCGAAGATGAAGGGAACATGATTCTGCACTATTCTAGCAGCGGAGAACTGGTGTTGATTGAAATATTAAATGTCAAACAATTTATGTCATTAGAATCTTTCTCCGATGAGATCCCTACCCGCTAAAGCAGTTCAAGCGGGCGGACACTCACAGGGACTGCACCTACTTGTGATGCGACACCTCAATCACGGTGTGCACGTTCCCGCGCGGCGAAAAATCTCCCTTAATCGTCGCTTCCAGCGGCGCGCAAGCGGCCACAAAATCGTCTAAAATTTGATTGATCGATTCTTCGTGAGAAATGTAGCGATCGCGATAACTGTTAACGTAGAGTTTCAGCGCCTTTAACTCTACCACCCGCTCGTCGGGCACGTAAGTAACGTGAATTGTCGCAAAATCTGGATACCCAGAAAACGGACATTTGCAAGTAAACTCCGGCAAAGTAATGTTGATCGAGTAGCGCCGCCCGACTCGCGGATTTGGGAAAGTAATTAACTCCCCTTCCAAAATCTGGCGTTCGCCGTATTTAATTTCCTCGGTGCTTGACTTTTGGGACATACTTTGTTCGGCTGCGTAGTTGTTCATAGCGATTGACTAATAACTTGTAACATTTAATTAAATTTACGATCGATATCTGTAACAAATATCTTGACGAATTGTGTTGCGATCGATCTAATTATAAATACTCTCAGGCTAAACTAAAACAAGTTCACCCTCGCCATCTACAATTATGCAAAATACTACCTTATCTGACAATACTTCCCCTGAAAACTCAAATAGTTACTCTCCATCCGTACCAATTTCCCTTTATCGAGAAGTCACGGCAGAGCTGCAAGCCGCCCAAGCGATGCTCGACTCCCTCAAAACCCACAACCAGCAATTAGTCCAACAAAATCAACAACTGCGGCGAGAAGTAGAAACAGTAGTTCAAGTATCCCAACAGCTACAGCAAGTAGTCAACTCGGCTCAGAGCCTCACGCAGACAGGGATGCCTCAAATGCCCCCTGTCAAATTCAATTTCAGCGTTGAACCTGCACCCCTAGCACCTGCCACCTCGCAGACTAACTCTGCCATACCTCAACCACCTCAGACAGTAGCCTTCCCTTTTCCCCTACCGGAAGCGCAGCCAACAGCCGCCTCAATGCCGCAGCCACTTCCAGAAAAATTATTTGCAGAAGTGCCGGAAACTCCTTACCGCGTGCGCTCTCAATCCAAAAAAGCCTCAGACTTAAGCGGATTGTGGTTGGCCATCGCAATTTTTCTGATTGTCATTGCAGCTTTCGGCGCAGGTTATTTAGTTGTCCGCCCTTTATTAATGAAAAAGTAAATTCCAACAAGAATCCCACGGTTCGATCCGTGGGATTTTAAACAAAACCTAGCATAAAATGTTCAAAGTTACGCTAATTGGCCATCATCCTCTGGCGGCACTCGTTTCTACTGAACGAGGCGCATACTGCTCTTCACAAGCAGAACCTACGATGCCCACTCCTGGCTCGAAACCGCGCGTGAACTCAGTGAGTTTTACCTGTTTAGCTTCCAAAGCTGTCTGTAGCACCTTCATGGCTCGGTGAGGGTCGCCGGCCCCGCAGAAAAATAAGTCTGCAGCAAAATAACCGTGTTCAGGCCAAGTATGGATTGCTATATGAGACTCTGCCAAAGTAGCAGTAGCTGTCACTCCGTGAGGACTAAACTGGTGTACGCACAAATCGATGAGAGTAGCTCCTCCGGCTTCGATCGCATCGAGTATGGCGCGGCGGATACGTTCAGGATCGTTGAGCAGGTCTCCAGGAGACTGCCAAGCATCAGCGACCAGATGGGTTCCCAATTGTTTCATTCTGCGGGGTTTTACCTCTAACTCATAATGTCTCAAACCTTTTTACATTAGCACCATGTCCAAAATTTTGCAAGTATGTTTCACAAAGAAAGATGAAGATTAGTAGAAGTACCCATCATCAACCGCTGGCGGTATGGTGGGGCAGAGCTGTCTCACAGGCAGAGGTCACTAATGGAAGAAATGTTATTTTAGCGCTGCATTGTCCTTCTCAAACAAGCTTCTTTGATTAATAGCGATCTCTTGTTTTCGTTGGCGGCGAAAAAACCAAAGCTCGATCGTTCTGGCTGTGGCCGAATTGATATGATATCGAAAGGCCAAAGATGGACGGCTATGCTCTCATGCGTAAAATTCGCCAGCTCGTAGACGATCGCCCGGCGGGCAGATTCCAGCGCTCGCTCTGGCAGCCTATGCTGTAAAAGTTGACCAGCAACAGGCCATCCCCGCTGGGTTTCTGGCGTCATCTAGCTAAACCCGCCCGGTCAGCCGAGATAGTATCGTTGCCCGTTTGTGTGGGCCCAATGGAAAGACAAGCGCATGATCCAGCAGTCTCAACTCGTTGAACAGATTTTTGCAGGAAATAGCGAGATGGCGATGCTGATGCGATCGCACGATTGGTCGCTTTCCGCACTTGGTGCCGTTGAAACCTGGTCGCAAAGCTTGAAAACCGCGATTCGGATCATCTTAGGCTCTCGCTACCCCATGTTCGTCTGGTGGGGACAGCAGATGACCAAGTTTTATAACGATGCTTACATTCCTATCCTCGGCAAGCGACACCCGCAAGCACTAGGTCAGCCTGCCTCACTGGTATGGGCTGAAATCTGGGACACGCTAGGGCCGCAAGCAGAAGCGGTTTTGAACCAGGGACAATCTACGTGGAATCAAGAATTGCTTCTGGTCATGGAGCGGAACGGGTATACAGAGGAAACCTACTTTACCTTTTCCTACAGTCCGGTGGCGAATGATGACGGCCCAGTGGGGGGCGTTTTCTGCGCCTGTAGCGAGGACACTCAGCGCGTTTTGAGCGATCGCCGCTTGGCAACGCTGCGCGAATTAGCAGCAGAAACAGTCACTGCCAAGACGCAAGAAGCAGCTTGCGAGATTTCCGCCACCGTATTGACCAATAACGCCTATGACATCCCGTTTGCACTGTTTTATCTACTCGATGGCGAAAGCGAGATCGCACGACTCGCGGGTACAACAAGGTTAGCAGCCGGAACCCTTGCTTCTGGTGAGGCGATCGAGCTTACATCCGCCCAAAAGTGCCAGTGGCAATTGAAGCAAGTCATCGAGACGGGCGAAAGCAGAATCATTGAAAATTTGGAGGCGCAATTTGGACTTTTACCGGGCGGCGCGTGGTCCCAATCTCCTCATCAAGCGGTAGTTCTACCACTAGCTCGATCGGGAGAAACCTTCGGGTTCCTGATTGCTGGAGTGAGTCCGCTTAGAACGTTTGATGATGATTACAAAGGTTTTTTTGACTTGATGGCAGGGCAGGTGACAACAGCGATCGCCAACGCCCAAGCTTACGAACAAGAGCGTAAACGTGCCGAAGCATTAGCTGAGTTAGACCGTGCTAAAACCGCGTTTTTTAGCAATGTGTCTCACGAATTCCGCACGCCGCTCACCTTAATGCTGGCTCCCTTAGAAGACACGATCGCAAACCTGGATGGAACAATTCCACCTCAAGAACGCGAACAATTACAGTTGGTGCAGCGTAACGGAATGCGGCTGCTCAAACTCGTTAATAGCTTGCTCGATTTCTCACGCATCGAAGCAGGTCGAGTCCAAGCATCTTATGAACCTGTAAATTTGGCAACCTATACGGCGGAACTTGCCAGTACCTTTCGATCGCTGATTGAACGGGCCCGAATGTCGCTGATTGTTGACTGTCCAACCTTGCCCGAAGCGATTTATGTCGATCGCGAAATGTGGGAAAAAATCGTTCTCAATTTATTATCAAATGCCTTTAAGTTTACGTTAGCGGGAACAATCACTGTTCGATTGCGGTGGATAGACTCTCGCGTTGAATTATCAGTTGCAGATACAGGAATCGGTATTCCCTCCCAAGAACTACCGCATTTATTTGAGCGATTTAATCGAATCAAAAACTCGCAATGCCGGAGTTTTGAAGGCTCCGGCATTGGGCTGTCGCTAGTACAAGAACTCGTCAAACTACATGGGGGAGCGATCGATGTCAGCAGCACTTTTGGGCAGGGAAGTTGCTTTACGGTGACGATTCCCGCCGGAACAGCTCATCTGCCGCCGGAGCAAATTGGTGTCAGTTGCACGTTAGCATCAACGGCGTTAGGCGCGATGCCATATATCGAAGAAGCTCAACGCTGGTTGCCAGAAGGCGATTTGAGATTAGAAGAATGGAGCATGGCTCCATCCACTTATGAACTCGTCAATCAACCCGCTCAATCTAAAATCCAAAATCTAAAATCTAAAATTCTGCTGGCAGATGATAACGCTGATATGCGCGATTATATTCGGCGACTCCTGAGCGGTTCTTATATTGTTCAAACCGTCGCCGATGGCGTTGCCGCATTGACTGCCATTGAGAAGAATCCACCCGATTTGGTATTGACAGATGTGATGATGCCGGGGATGGATGGGTTTGAGTTGTTGCGATCGCTGCGTTCTAATCCCGCAACCCAAGACATTCCCATCATTCTCTTATCAGCCCGCGCCGGCGAAGAAGCGCGTATTGAAGGACTCGCAGCCGGAGCCGACGACTATCTGATTAAACCGTTCTCGGCGCGTGAACTGCTGGCAAGGGTAGAAGCAAGTTTGAAGCTGGCACGGCTGCGACAGGAAGCCACTGTGCGAGAGCGAACCATTCTGGGGCGCGTAACCGATGCGTTTATGGCAATGGATCTCGACTTTCGCATTACCTATGCCAACGAAGCCGCACAACGAGTGTCGCGAACTCCCTTAGAAGCAATGCTGGGCAAAACGATGTGGGAAGCATTCCCAGGCACGATCGGCAATCAGTTTGAATTCCAGTATCGCCGATCGCTCAGCCAGCAAATCGCGGTGGACTTTGAGGAATATTATGCTCCGTTTGATTTGTGGGTTGATGTTCGCGTTTATCCTTCACCGACGGGGCTGTCTCTTTTCTTTCGGGATATCAACGAGCGCAAAAAAATTGAGCAGGAACGGGAACGGTTTCTTGCCGTGGGTTCGGATTTGCAAGTGATTGCGGGCATAAACGGCTATTTCCAGTGGGTCAGCCCGACCTTTGAACGAATCCTCGGCTGGACATCGGACAAAATGACATCCCGCCCCTGGACTGAGTTTGTCCACCCGGACGACCTCGGCACCTCCATGGCAGAAACCGACAGTCTGTTCTCGGGTAACGAAACCTTTACGTTTGAAAACCGTTACCGGCACAAAGACGGCTCCTACCGCTGGTTTATCTGGAATGCCCAGCCTTACCCAGAAGAACAAGTGATTTACGGCGCTGCCGTTGACATCACCGATCGCGTGCGCGTCGAAAACGAGCGCCAACGGGCGGAAGCAGCCTTGCGTGAAACCGAGGAGCAGAGCCTGAATATTCTAGAGAGTATTGCTGAAGCATTTTTTGCCCTGGATGAGAACTGGCGGTTCACCTACCTCAATCAATTTGCCGAAACATTGCTCGATCGCATTCCGGGTGATTTGATTGGCAAGAATTTATGGGAAGAATACCCAGGACTGATTGGCAACGAGTTGGAGCCGATCTATAGGACCGCAATGCGCGATCGCGTGGCTGGGTCACTGACGGCGTTTTATCCCGACCACGATCGTTGGTACGAAGTCCGCACCTACCCTGCCACACAGGGAATCACCGTTTATTTCAGGAATGTCACCAATCAAATTCAAGCGGAAGCAGCCCTGCGCCAATCGGAGGAACGCTATCGAACGCTGTTTGAGTCGATCGATGAAGGCTTTTGCATCATTGAAGTGCTGTTTGATGCCAATGACACGCCGATCGACTACCGCTTCTTAGAAATCAATCCGGTCTTCGAGCAACAAACAGGACTTCGACAAGCAGTTGGTAAAACGGTGCGTCAGTTAGTGCCAAATCTTGAAGACCACTGGATTAAGATTTACGGTCAAGTCGCCGTGACAGGTGAATCCGTTCGTTTTGAGAATGGCTCTGAAGCGATGAACCGTTGGTTTGATGTTTATGCTTGCCGCACCGGGCCGCCAGAAGCGCGAAAAGTTGCGCTCGTGTTTAAAGATATCAGCGATCGCAAGCGTATCGAAGCCGAGCGCAAACAAGCCGAGAAAGCTTTGCAGGCAAGCGAGGAGCAGAGCCGGAATATCTTGGAGAGTATTACCGACGGATTCTTCGCGCTCGACCGAGATTGGCGGTTTACCTACGTGAATCCGCAGGCAGAACTCATACTCGATCGCACTCCAGGCGATCTGCTCGGAAAGGTGATCTGGGAAGAATATCCAGGCACCGTCGGCATGGAATTCGAGCGAGCCTATCGCCAAACCGCCAGCGAGCGGGTTGCTTCTTCGTTTATCTCGTTCTATCCTGACCACAACCGCTGGTACGAAGCCCAAGCCTATCCTGCCGTAGACGGAATCACTGTCTACTTCAGAAACGTAACCGATCGCCAGCGCATCGAAGCCGAACGAGAACAAATCCTACAACGAGAACAAACCGCACGGGAAGCCGCCGAAACTGCCAACCGCATCAAAGACGAGTTTTTGGCGGTGCTGTCTCACGAGTTGCGATCGCCGCTCAATCCGATTCTCGGCTGGTCGAAGCTGTTACAGCAGGGGAAACTGGGCGCTGCAAAAACGGCTAGCGCCCTTGCCTCGATCGAACGCAACGCCTTACTCCAGTCACAACTTATTGATGACCTGCTCGACATCTCCCGCATTCTGAGCGGCAAACTGAGGTTGAACGCGATGTCCGTTGATTTGAATATGGTGATCTCGGCCGCCTTGGAAACCGTTCGACTAGCAGCCGAAGCCAAGTCACTGCAAATTCAAACAACCTTTTCACCCGGCATCGGAATGGTAATGGGCGATTCCGGGCGTTTGCAGCAAGTAGTCTGGAATCTTTTATCCAATGCCGTGAAATTCACCCCTCAAGGCGGGCAAATTAGCGTTAGGTTAACCCAAACTGGAAGTTATGCCCAGATTCTTGTTACCGATACTGGAAAAGGCATCAATCCTGAGTTTCTGCCTTATGTGTTTGAGCATTTTCGGCAAGAGGATGGAGCCATAACTCGTAAATTTGGGGGTTTGGGATTGGGGCTGGCGATCGCGCGTCAAATTGTGGAACTGCACGGCGGCAAAATTTGGGTTGAGAGTAGGGGTGAAGGACAGGGAGCCACCTTCACCGTTGAACTTCCCCTCTTGCATACCGCGAATCTGGTTGAAGAAGTTGCCGGCCGGGCTGAAGCTCGATCGGACGATCTTGACCTGGCAAATCTGCGAGTGTTGGTTGTGGATGATGAACGCGATTCACGGGAGTTTGTGGCGTTTGTAGCGGAACAAGCGGGAGCCAAAGTGACTGCCCTTGGGTCTGCGAGCGAGGCGTTGCAACTGCTCTCAACCATACCCTTCGATATCCTCCTGTGCGACATCGGAATGCCAGATATGGATGGCTATATGCTAGTGCGCCAAGTGAGAGCTCTACCACCAGAGCAGGGCGGGCAAATTCCGGCGATCGCCCTGACTGCCTATGCTGGAGACTTTAATCAGGAACAAGCTCTTGCTGCTGGGTTTCAACGTCATGTTGCAAAACCTGTCGAACCCAATGAGTTAGTCGAAGCAATCGTGACATTGCTAAGGAAACTGAATCGCTGACTGCGAATTGTAATAGATTGTCGATCGCCTACAATCTATTAAAACCCGTCCCCCACAATTCAATTATGACTCTTGAATCTTGAATTCTTTATTGTTAAAAGTTTTGAGTTTTGAATTAAAGATTCTTTAACTTAAAACTCAAAACTATTTTCTCTTAATCAACTCATCAATCCCGGCTGTGAGTAGCTCCATTCGGCAAAATCGCCCCGCCCAAAGCTGCTTCATTCAAATTATCAACATTCAAGCTCGCCCCAATCAAATTAGCCTCCGACAAATTAGTTCCTGTCAAATTCGCCCCTGTCAGAGAACTCAGCAGCAAACCGGCTCCCGACAAATTGGCGTGACTCAAATTCGCCCCCCGCAAATCCGCTTCCAGCAAGCTAGCACCTGACAAATTCGCACCGCTCAAATTAGCTCCCCGCAAAGAAGCTTTGTTCAAATTCGCAGCTCTCAAATCAGCATTGTGCAGAATCAAACCATTTAAATTAGCTTTACTCAAATTAGCTCCCTGCAAGTGGGCACCGCTCAAATTTGAGCCATTTAAATTAGCGGATTGCAAGTCAGCACCGCTCAAGTCAGCACCGCTCAAATTAGCAGCGCAAATAGAAGCCTCCCGCAGACTTGCTTCGCTCAAAGAAGCTCCAACCAAATTGACACCGCTGAGATTTCCGCGATTGAGATAAGCCCGAATTAGAGTTGCTCCGCTCATGTTCGCCCCGTTCAAATCTACCTCGCTGAGAATCGCTCTAGTCAGATTTGCTCTGCTTAAATCAACCCCGCTCATAATTGCTCGGCTCAGCGTCGCCCCGCTCAAATTAGCCTCAGTTAGTTTCGAGCCGCTTAGCAAACAAGCTCCTACTAAACTCGCTCCCGTCATCACAGCTTTGCTCAAGTCAGCCTGAGACAATATTGCTCCGCTGAGATTTGCTCCGCTAAAATCGGCTCCGATCGCCACAGTTCCAGTTAAACTAGAACTCCCGAGGTTAGCTTCTATTAATTTCGCCTTAGACAAATTAGCCCCGCTCAAGTCGGCGCCGTTTAAATTAGCTCCAATCAGTTTGCTTCTAATTAAGTTGGCACCTTTCAAATTAACGCTGCTTAAATTTGTTCGACTGAGATTAGCTTCACTCAAATGAGCTTGAATGAGGTTAGCCCCTCGAAAATCTCGTTCCCCGTTTCTATGTCTAGTTAAAAGTTCATCGGCACTTAAAATCTCAGTGAAATTCATAAAAAAATTGAGTGAGTTTCCTTAATTTCTCGATGTTCTATGTTGTCTGAAAATTTGTACTATCGTCTTTGCCAGTCAGTTTTTTAAACCAATACTGCCGAGCGTAACAATTGTCACAACTGCTTGATTCCTAGCATCACCTTGCTAACCTAGTTATAACTTACGAAAAGAAACCGGGTTCTGGTAAAATCTGAGGTTTGCCAGCGCAGAAGCGATGAAGAAACCGAGTCGATCGCCGCGTGTAAGTCCTGTAAGTTTTATTTCGCTAGTAATTAGTTGGCGGTTGGTGTTAGTTGTTAATTGTTAGTTGTATTTATACTAACTGCTAATCACTAACTATTAACTGCTAACCATTTACCAAAATACCGATAATTTGTCGATCGAGCTTGTCAAAGTCGATCGAATATTTGGGGTATTGCTGGCGGCATCCGCGCGGCATTCTGACCCGAAAAATTGCTGCTAGAGGCGATCGAATTTATTAGTGCAATCAAGAAACCAGATATCGGAGCTTCAACCCCGAAAGCCTTCTAAATAAGTGCCTTCTATCTTCGATCGCCTATGAAAGCAGAGCCCGGTCAGCTCAGCTAGTTTCACCTCCCCCCACTGTGCTCGATGCCAGTGAAAACCAACAGGAAGGCTGTTTCCCTCTGAGTTCTGAGCGGCTCATGGGCGAAGGAAGCAACACGCTGCGCTGAGCCTGAGATTTCGAGAAAAAATGCGCCGCGAGCCATTGCGATCCCGTGCTGCTGTGCTTGCTGTTAATGTTTACTCGATCCATGAGCGCTTGCGGTTCTAATTAACAGAACACCCGACACCAGACGCGCTCCCGGACATAGAAGCTGTTCCTGGGCTTCTCAAATGCTTCGCTGAGGGATTCCCAGAAAAACTGTATCCCTGTAGCAGGTCTTGCCAACGGCAATTGGGCTGCTACAGCCAACCAATGACCAGCCTAAGTCTCGCGGGAAGGCGACGACAATATTATTATTCTAATAGTTGCCGACCACCGCAGGCTTTTCTGGGCGCGCGGGACTGGCTACTTGACCTGTATAAGTTGCGGAAATTAGCCGCCCCATAATTAAAGATAGTCGCTCTTGGACTAACCGGGCAATATCTGCTGTAATTTATGTCATCAAATTTGATAATACTGCGGGGTTTGCAATCGAGCAGTAGTGAGTGTTACAGACTAAAAAAACACTCCGAATTTAAGGTGTAAAAGTTAAGGAAGCCGATCGCTCGGCCCGCACAAAGCCCAGCTTGCGGCCTGGCTCATTAATCAAAATTCAAATTGTGACAGGTCGCTTTTTTTTTCCCAAAACAAAAGCCGACTTTCAGAGAAAAAGCCGACTTTTGAGAGAATTTTACTGACGAAGTGCAAAACCCCTAGCTCGCCCGTGTTGGTTGCATCACTTTCGACAATCCGAGTGGGCGAGTGCGACTAACGTGCAGTTCGTAGAAACAATACCCAAACAAAGTCTGAAGTATTAAATCAGAGGGTGGCGGTTAACGCCCTGATTGGGATCGTAAATATTAGGCGTAGTATCAACGCCCGGAGTACCAACAGCGCCGTAATCAGCCCGAGCACTATCGACGCTGGGATAGTCGTAGGTGTTCCACTGCTGAATGCCTCCGCGGCTCAGAATGGTTTCAGCTTTAGCGACTTCTGCTTCGCTGCCGTCAAGCAGTACCAAGTAATCTCCCCTGGCTACCCGATCGTTGTATACTTTAGCTTCTTCTTCGGGAATTCCCAAACCGACTAAAGCTCCGATCAAGCTGCCTGCCGCCGCACCCAAAGCCGTACCGGCGAGTGTAGTGGCGATCGCCGTAGCTGAGGCTCCTGCGAGCATAATCGGCCCGATTCCCGGAATTGCCACTAGGCCCAGACCTACCAACAAGCCTGTCAAACCGCCCAAAGTGCCGCCTGTGAGTGCGCCCTTAGTCGCCCCTTCATCCGCCTTGTTGTCCGCGCTTTCCTGCACGTCAATGCCTGCGATGTCCCCTTTAGAGTCAGAATCCTTAGCGATGACCGAAACCCGGTCCATGTCAAAACCCGCAGCTCTAAGTTCTCCCAGCGCTTGTTCTGTCTCGCGACGGGTTGAAAATACGCCCACCGCGCGCCTGTGGCGGGCCGAAGCTCTGTGACCGGTGTCTGCCGGCACATCGTAAATGCCCCAATCCTGAATGCCCCGCACGCTCAGAATTCCTTCGGCTGTGGCAATATCCGAATCTGTGCCTTCTACGAATACCAAATATTCTCCGCGCGAGACGCGATCGTTATAAGCTTTAGCTTTTGATTCGGGAACTCCCAAACCGACCAAACCGCCGACCAAACCGCCCGCAGCAGCCCCAATAGCGCCTCCGACTACAGTATCAGCCAGCAGAGTTGCGAGCGCGCCCCCAGCCATCACCGGGCCAACTCCCGGAATCGCTAGCGCTCCAATGCTTCCGAGTAACCCAATCAAACCGCCCGTCACGACTCCCGCTGTCGCGCCTGCTTTTGCGCCGCCGCCCACTTTGTCGTCAGTACCCTTACCAGCGCTAGCGCCCGCAATTTCGTTACCATCAAGATTGTTTCCAACTACCGAAACTTTATTCATCGGAAACCCGCTACTTTGCAGTTCCGTCAGGGCTAGTTCCGTATCTCGGTAATTAGAAAATGAGCCTACAGCTCGCTTATGTTGACCTAAAGCCATTTTCTTTCTCCTGCAAAATATACTACTTTTTCACAACTACAGAATTTATGCTCTGCTTGCTGTCATCAATCACATTTAGTCCTGCTTTCCCAACATTTTTCATCGGTCGCTGGGAATAACCTTGCTCTCTATCTTCTGGCTGGTTTCTAACTAATTCTCAGGAATTGGAAAGCTGAAATTGGGAATAGAAAATTGCAGGCAGTGCGCGAGCTTTGAGTGCGTAACTTTTTAAATTTCAACTTTTTAAATTAAAAGCCCGCTACCCCTAGAGAATCACGTAAGCGCTGCGCTCCGCTGCGGAAGCAATCTTAAAATGCACCAACTTTCCCTGTTCTCTATTCCCTGTTCCCTCTTCATCCTCTTTCTGCCTTCTTTCCCTGTTTTTTTTTCCTTCTAACTTATTGGCTGCTGCTAGGCGATGCGGATGCAGCGGGGGCGACAACAGCCGTAACATTCACCGTTTTGACACCCTTAATCTCTTTAGCTAGCGGCTCAATTTTAGCTAAATCAGTTTGATTGGGAACTGTGCCACCTACAGTGACAACCCCGTCTTTTGCATCAACAGTTAGTGTACCTTTCGTGATGTTTACTTCTAACTTTGAGCGAACTTCACTTTGGAGGTCGCCATCGGCTCTTGTTGCATCGCCGCCAGTCACGTTGTTGCGCTGTTCTCTGGCCCTGATATCAGAATTTGCTTGGTTTTTGCGAATATCGCTAGTGGCGTCGGACTGAGTTTTTTGAACTGTCTCGGCTGGGGGCGGGCTGGTGGTATTTTCTGTGGGAGAATTAGGAGCATCAGCGCTAGTTTTAGCCCCCTCGCTGCAAGCAGCAGCTCCAAATAATAGGATGCCGCTGAGGAGAATTGGTGTTAGTTTGTTCATAATATGTTAATACCCTCCGGGTAAGCTTTCGATGAGCCTGACTTCCCTGACTTCGTTGAGCCTGATGGGAGCCAGATCGAGCAAGACAGCATCTTTGTTTGTGCTTGCTGCGATTTGAAAATCATTATATTAAATATATAAACTTGAGGAAGTATGTACATCGCTCCACGGGTGTAAAATTTATCTATGTCGTTAGATAGAGTACAAAAAACAAAATAAGGTATTATGTCAAATTTAACTTAATTACTTTTGACCGCATTATTCCTCAGAAACCCGGTAGATGGCTCCATTTTTCGTTGCCAAAGCCAATATTTTCCTATACACCCAGTTTAAAAGGGTAAGCTTTATTAATAAATTCGATCGCCACTGCCAACTAATTTTTCCCTAGAACCTCGAACCTCTGACTTCATCCTTCAATATCCATCCGTTGAATCCGTTAAATCCCGTACACTGCTCGTTGCCGAACTTCCTGCTTCAAAACAAACGAAAAGAGTCGAGAAATTTTTGAGCATTTTCTGGTTCTGAGGTAGTGGCTACCAGCCCGTAAACGCGCGTTTCCACCAAAAAAACTTGACCTACACCTACAGGTTCAGTGGGGGAAAGCGGCTGAAACTCAAACTCTTTTCCCGGATAGCCTCCTAGAGAAATATCTCGCACTTGCAACAATTTAGCATTCGCCCCCACGACAAAGAAATCAACGGCATTATTTAAAGTAATTTTAATATTATTGTTGCTTTGCCGGAAATCTAGGTCAAAGTATTGAAGTAAATAAGTTTCTTTGTTTTTTAAGATCGATCGGTATGTATGAGCCGTAACTTGAGTTGAAAAAGTTTCGGAATTAATTTTGGGAGTTCCCGGCATATCGATCGCAAACTGACCCATCGCCGAGCAAAATGGCTGCCACTCTGGCGTCTGAATTTCTGCTTGCAGCGGGGCTGGTTGAGCTTTTGCGGGACGGGCAAACTTGACAGGGGAGAAAAATAATGTAGCAGTAACTAGAAGTAAATATACCAATTTCATTTGGGGAAAAATTATATTTGCCAGATCTGCGCTAGCCTAGAAATATATCCGCAAAGGGGGGATTTATGCTGAATATTATATTTACTCAACGGCGAGGCAACTCTCAAGGGCGATCGCCAGCTAAAACCAGTAAAACCAATAAAACCAATATACTCGCTGCTGTAAATACTTGGCTGGCCGTGTGTCTGCTGGCTGCTGTCACAGCTTGTGCAAACAGCCCCAACAGCAAGGCACTCGAAGAATCTCTAGCCGCCGATCCCAAATTACAACAAAATCCAGTGGTTTTCTCTTCCCCGCCACCAGCGACAGCAGTTGAGACAAACTCTACCGCCAAACTTCCTCCCGATTTCCCTACAGAGATTCCACTCTATCCTAATGCTGAGTTAATCGAAGTTGGTGGGCAAACCGATCCGTCGCAAAAAAATGTCCGGCTGCGCTGGGAAAGTACAGATCCGGTTAATTCCGTTCAGAACTTTTACTCTACTGAGTTTGAGCGCCGCAACTGGGAAATAGTCAGCCGCCCCACCGCCGAGGGACAAGGTTCTTTGGTAGCAACCCGAGATAATTTACGGGTAACAGTGTCGCTTTCTCCTACTGAGAAAGTAGGGGGTTCTACAGAATTTGCGATCGACTACAGCAAAGAGGCTTCAGAAATTGCTGCCAGTCCTCAACCTAATAATTCCGAGTCTAGTGCATCTCCAACACCTTCACCAACTCCATCTAATTCAGAGGGAACTACTCCAACGCCATCCCCTTCGCCAAAAGCAGCAAAAGTTAGCCAACAAGACGACCAAATTCCTCAACAGTTGCGGCAGTATGTGGCAGATTTAACTCAGTTAGAAGTGCTGAAAGTGCGCTCAACAGAAAGTGCTAATTTAGAAACTGCCAGCACTTTGCCCAAACCCAACAAAATTGTCACTCGCCGTGACTACGCCCGCTGGTTAGTAGCAGCTAACAATCAGATTTATGCTACCCGTCAAGCCAAACAAATTAGATTAGCAGTAGACTCTAGCGAACCAGCATTTTCTGACGTACCCAAAACTGACCCCGATTTTTCAGCAATCCAAGGTTTAGCAGAAGCCGGTGTAATTCCGAGTTCGCTTTCCGGAGAAACTAAAGATGTGAAATTTCGCCCGGATGCACCTTTAACTCGGGAAACAATGATTCTCTGGAAAGTTCCTTTAGATACTCGTCAAGTTTTGCCGACAGCTAACATTGAGGGAGTGAAAGAAAAGTGGGGTTTTCAAGATGCTTCTAAGATTGATTCCCAAGCGTCGCGGGCAGTTTTAGCTGATTTTAACAATGGAGACTTAGCGAATATTCGCCGCGTTTTTGGTTTTACTACTCTGTTTCAGCCGAAGAAATCCGTGACTCGCGCCGAAGCTGCTGCTAGTTTGTGGTATTTTGGGGTTCAAGATCAGGGATTGTCTGCTAAAGATACTTTGGAAGCAAAAACTCAACCAGCTCAATAGAGTTGTTTGGAATGGTTAAAAGTTTTGAACAAAGCATCTACTTACCAATACCCAAGAAACCGGGTTTTTTCTCTCTAACCAAACCCGGTTTCTGCGTCCAAGACTGAGGAAATTGTACCAATTTTTGATCGATCGGCGTGCGATCGCCCGCCACAAAAATTGCAGCTTGAGTTTCTAGGATTTCTGTGAATATGCCTTACCCAGAAACCGACTTTTATCTACGAAAATGCCCAGTAAAACCCGAGGCATATCCGGTGAAAAACCCCGTTTCTTTAATTCCTATGGGCGAGTTATGGTAAAAAATCCTTTCAAAAACTATACCTCGGCTTTTCTGTCCTTGTGGCCCACCCTAAGGAAGAGATTTTTTTTGCCTTAATCTTAATTTCTGTATCTTTCCACAAAACCGCTGCATTTTGCGGACAAATTTTCTCCATATGTTCACTAACACTTTGCTCAAAACTCTCAGTAGGATTCCGGATGCAGTAGCGGACTTAACGATAAATGAAAAAGAGTGTTTGAGGTCTGGGAGAGCGTTTTTTAATGTACGATATTACCCTATTTACCGCCCAAGACATGGCGAAATGCAGCTTAGTCCTGCGCCAGTTAGGTAGAAATACTGCTAGTATGGAAGCCAGCAGCCAGAAGATTGTTAACTATATTTACCAACATTTTTGCGATTCGCAAACTGGAGAAAATACCTGTGCCTTAGTGCGTTTGTTCAAAACTCATCCCTACGGGGAATTAGAAGACTCATTGCAACAATCCGCGCGCCGCTTAATGAACGGCAATTCCCCAGTTGCTGACATGAAATGTTGGACTCTGCTAGCAGCAGCAGGGACAGAACCGCAGTGGAATTCTCGGCACACAGCAGCAGAAAATACAGCTATTCCGTTAGTTAGCACAAAATTAGTGGCTCAAATGCCGGCGATTTCGGAAATAATCCGGCAGTTTGGTTTAGACATTCCTACATTCGTCGGAATTGAGCGAGAAAGGTTGCTGCAATTAGAGCCCGCAGTATTAAATATTTTTCACGTATCAGAGGCAAAAGACAGCCCCTTTATTCCTGAGCAAAATTCTTTAATTATCCCCTACCAAGTCAAGTCTGTCTTAGGATTTGGGGGACTTCTGCCGTCAGGAAGTTTGTTTGCGGTAGTGATGTTCCTGAAAGTTAAAATTCCCCAAAGCACGGCTGAAATGTTTAAAAATTTGGCACTTAGTGTCAAAACAGCATTGTCTGTTTTTGACGAAAAAAATATTTTTGAATCTTCAAATAATGCTAATAACATTGTTACAATTAACAATGTTACCGAAAACCAATTACTGGAATATCAAGTTGCTAATTTGATTCAATTGCTGGATTTTTCGGAACAAGAAATGCTCAGACAAGCCGCTCGTTTTCAACGGACAATTGACAAGTTGCAGCGCGAAATTGCCGATCGCAAAAACAAGGAACAAGCTTTGAAATCAAGTCAAGATCCATTCACAGGCATCCTCAACATTCCCAAAGATGCTCTTGATCGCGTCGAAGAAAATCAAGGAATTCAGCATTTTAATCAAGGGGAAGAACAGATTTAACCCAAGCTCTGTGTTTAGTAACCCGGTTGCTTTGATAAACCGGGTTGTTGCTGTGTTTTTTGAGTTATACCAGTTCCCCCAAAATATGCTGCAACGATCTTAGAGTTTAAGGATGATTGTATCAAAGTAAACTACCAAGAAAGAATTGATGTAACAGCTAATGTCCTATGCACTCTTGAGCACTTCCTTAGAACCCTAAACCAATGGTGACAGCTTGTGTTGGTGTAGGAATATGTCACTAAAATTGAAAAAAGTCAAAAGGTAAGAAAGCTTTCAGTAAAAACAAGATTTTTTACTTTTGGCTTTTGACTTTTGACTTTTAGCACATCCAGTATTCAACTCAAAACTCAAAACTCAAAACTCTTAAGGCGCTGCTGCCGCCCTGCGGTTGGCAACAATCAGATTAGCCTGATACTCTGCCGCTTTTTGCTGAGCCTTTTGATAGTTCGGGCTGTTTGAGGGCACGGCTCTCATGAGCTTAACCGCTTGTTGCCACTCGCTTGCTACTGCGATCCACTCATTTTGAGACTGAGCCGTCTGGGCCGAAATTGCTGCCTTCTGAGCTGTGTTAACGGCTTGCCTCCAAGAGTCAGGCGTAGGCGCGGCGGCTTGTGGCGCCGGAGAGGCTGCCTTGGGTGCCGGAGATGCTGGTGCAGCTTTGGGTGGTGGAGATGTCGGAGCTGGGCTTGCGGGCGCAGCAGCATTGGGAGCGGTTGCGGGGGTCTGAGTGGCTGCCTGTGGGGCGCGCCCAGATGCGGCTGGAGAGGGTGCGGTGGCTTTAGAAGCGGGAGATGCGGGTTTCGGGGAAGGGGAAGCAGCTTCGGGGGGGTTCGGTTCTGGGTTCGAGTCGCCGAAGGGGAAAGTTTTAGTAAAGAAAAGCCCTGCGATCACCGCCAGAGGTACTAAGATACCCACAGGTATTACCCATTTGGGGAATTGTTTTTTCGGAGGCGGGGCTTGATCTTCGTCTACGTCTTCGTCTTCCTCATCGTCATCTCGATCGAATTCTCCTTCTTGATAATAGTCTTCGCCTTCGGGCTCGACATCATCTAAACCTACAGAGTCGTCAGGCATTCTACTATCCAAGGCGTAAGGCATTGGCTCCGCAGGCATCAGATCGATTTCATCTTCCCACGCAGGCGATCCGTCACCTGTTCGACGCCCGTAAACCTTGACAGTGTGAATTGATTCGAGTCCCAGCTTCGTCATGCCGGTGCGGATGAAATCGACCAATACCATTTGATCCGGTACTTTGTCTGCCTCCAGAATTATGTGGAGGCAGCCGTTGTCCCGCGTCACATCGGCGTTGATGCCTTTGGGTTTGAGTGTACGGTTGATGCTAGATGCGATCGCTTTTGGATCGCCTTGCTTGAGCAGTTCCCGCGGGTTCTGTTGTGTCATGGGTAGCGCTCTTTTTTGGGGGGGGGTGGAGAGCCGGCAAATAATATTAACCGATCGGCATTCGGCGGACAATATTTATTTACCACATTAACTTCTACTTTGGCATTCTGAGAGTATTTCTAGTATCTATTGACCTTTGGGCCCGCGAGCCGGTATCAAGCACATAGCCGCTATCGAAATTTTTGTAAAAATTTACAGTAAGGGGCCGATCCTGTGCCCTGTCGGACATCAGCGAAACAAGCTAGAAAGTTCTATAACTTTGGTTTGCAGGGTTGAGATTTCTTCCCGGCCCCGTTTTAAAGAAGCTTCTAAGTCTAGCAGCAAGGGCAAACTTTTTTGCAGTTTTTCTAAGCTGGCGTTCTTGACTTCTTGGCGAAAATAGTATACTCGTTTCGGATTGCCTAGGTCTAGAGCTTGAGCAATTTTATCATCGCGATCGCCAGCTTGGATCATCGCCTTTACCCACAGCCAAATCCGAAACTTACCAGTCAAGCCAGCCACAATCCTCAAACCAGGCTCGCTGCGGCCAGTTAAGCCTGCCAATAAATCCAAAGCGGCGGAGGTATTGCCCTCGCGAATCGCATCGGCTAGCTGGAAGGTATTCTGGGCGTGACAGTGCACCAGTGCGGCAACTTCCTCCGGGTTCAGAGGTTGGCTGCGGTTGCCCGCAAACAGCAGCAATTTTTCCAGTTCGCTGTATAGCTGGCGGGTATCGCTGCCAATGGATTGCGCCAAAAGTTCGATCGCCGTGGCGGTCAATTTGACGTTCATTTCGCCGGCGACTTGGCGCACCCGCTGGGCTAATTCTTTGTCATTCCAAGGCGGAATCGGCGAAAATTCCCGCACTTGGGCGGACTGGACAAGTAACTTGGTAGATTTGAGCCGGCTGTCGGGTTTTTTGACGGATGTCAGCAGCAACACGGTGGTAGGGGGAATCACCGGCAGCGTCCGTTCAAATTGCGCTAACAGTTCTGGAGAGCACTGCTGAGTTACAGTCGTATTTGCCAGCCAGACAAAACGGCTGCCGGTACCGAAGGGGGGCGTTAAGGCTCGATCGAGCCCTTCGACCACAGCGTCGGCTCGATCGGCAATAATTTTGTCATAGTTAAAACTAGCCCAGTTGGGGTCGAGGACAGTTTGGCGCAAACTTGTCACAGCTTGCGCGATCGCAAAGTCGTCTTCCCCCCAAAACAGGTAAATTTGCATGAAAAACGCTCAGTAGCCCAAAAAATCAGAGTTTCACGTTCCGCAAGTCCAACATATCCTGAATTGGACTGTTGGATGCCCGCACCATAATATAAAATTTGGTGTGGGAGTTTGTCACCGCGAGGAAATCAAGATTGGATGATACTTATCAAGCTTACGTAAATCGGGTGGCGCGAATGACGCTGCTGGACTCCTACAAGTCCCAGGTGGAACACATTCAGGAATCTCCAAAATTTCAGCCCGACGAAGCCGGTCACAGATATCCTGTACCTTTTCCGGGTTATTCGGTGATTACGCCACCTGCTGGGGAAGATGCAGAAAATGCTGCACTTTATAGTAATTTGCACTCGATCCAACAACGGCTATTGCAGGAAATAGCGGAGGGTGCGCTCGTGGCACTGCCTCCTGATAGCTTCCATTTAACCGTAGCCGATTTGATTTGGAGCAGCGCTTTTCGAGATGCCTCCGATCAAAATCCAGAATTTGAGGAGCAACTGCGCTCGCGCATGGCCGATCGTTTTGCCGCCTGCAAACCCTTGGCGGGCGGCCCTCCCATTCGCTGGATAGTGCTGGGGTTGATGGTGATGACTAGAGCTGTGGGTGTTTGTTTGGCACCGACGGACGAAAACTCTTACAAGCAAATTCTTGAGTTGCGCCGATCGATCTATCAAAATCCCGATTTAATTGCTTTAGGAATCGAACAGCAATATCATTTTACGGCACACATTACTCTGGCTTATTTTGGGGACACCGGGCCGAACCTAGACCGCGCTCGCTTGTGCACTTTGCTGTCTGAGTTAAACGAGCAATGGCTGGACACGCCGCAAGAACAGTCCGTACACCGAGTGGAACTGCGGAAGTTTGAGGACATGGCCACCTACGTCCGGCAACCGGACTGGCCTGTTTTTGAGTTTTAACGAAGGAAGAGGGAAGAAGGAAGAGGGAAGAGGAAAGAGGGAAAAAGGAAGATTTTTTCCCATCTCCCACTCTCCCCATCTCCCACTCTCTCGCCCCCTCTCTCCTGTGACAATAGTCAGGATATTGCCTATTAAATGCTTTAATTATTTTTGTTTGACAGTAAAGTCAAGGAAAAAATTTATGAAAAACCAGGAAAAATCAGTAATTCTGGTTTTTTACTTTTTGCTTAAAAAGTGACAGTACACGTTGTTGGTATAGGTTTAGATGGAGCTGCTGGGCTGAGCGAATCGGCGCGGCAGGTTGTAGAAATGGCCGCTCTGCTAATAGGGAGCGATCGCCATTTGAGCTATTTCCCGCACCATTCCTGCGAGATCTGGGTGTTGGAAGATTTGACGGCAGCAATTCTAGAAATTAAGCGCTGGTTGGCGACTGATGCGAATTTAGAGCCAGATCCAGGGACTTTTTCGCCCCCCTCTACCCCCTCGTCTCAACTCATTGTAATTTTAGTGGCCGGCGACCCGCTGTTCTACGGCTGGGGAAAGTTGTTAATTGCCCAATTGCCAGCAGAAAAATTGACTTTTCACCCCCACGTCAGTTCTGTGCAGTTGGCTTTTAATCGCTTGCAAATCCCTTGGCAAGACGCTCATTTTGTGGGTTCTCAAGGACGTTATTTTGAGGAACTGACTGCCAAACTCAAGCTCGGTGTCGAGAAAATTGCAGTGCTCGCCGACGAAACTCATACTCCCGCAGCCCTGGCAATTTGGGTAAAAGCTCTAGATTTGCCTACACGCTACGAGTTTTGGGTTTGCGAAAATTTGGGTTCTGCTGACGAGCGGGTGGGCCTGCGTTCTCTGTCAGCTTTGCTGGGAGAGTCTTTTGCACCGCTGAGCGTCGTTGTGATGCTGCGGGAGTCCCCGGCGGGGACGGAACCTTTGGATTTGGAAAAGTTGCCTTTGTTGGGAATACCGGATGCAGCTTTTATCGGTTGTGGCGACAAGCCTGGTTTGACGGTGGAACGTGAAGTGCGGGTGTTGGTTTTGGCACAATTGGCTTTGCAACCGGGACAAGTTGTCTGGGATGTGGGTGCTGGTAACGGTTCTGTGTCGATCGAAATTGCTCGTTTATTCCCGCAGTCTGAGGTTTATGCGATCGAACAAACGGTTTCTGGTACTTCTGCGATCGAGTTCAACTACGGCCGTTTTGGCCTCCAAAATGTGTTTTCGATTTATGGAACTGCCCCGGAAATCTTGCACCGCTTGCGTCCTCCGCACCGGATTTTTATTGGCGGTAGTGGCGGAGGGTTGACTAAAATTTTGGGCGTTTGCGCCCTGCGGCTGCTTCCTGGAGGCTCGATCGTGCTGGCTTTGGATGCTTTTGAGGATATTGCTACTGTGTTGAGCTGGATGGGCGATCGGGTGCGCCGAGAACCGCACTGGAGTTACCGAATCGTGCAAGTGCAATTGTCGCGTTCTCTGGCTGGGGGAAATTCAACTCGTTTTGACGCGCTGAATCCGGTTTCGATTGTGACGATCGATCGACATTTGAATTAATGTCTGAATTTTAACCGACGATTAACGTAGATTAATGCCTGTGTTATCTGTGTTTTTTGTGGTTTTAGTTCTCGCTTGATTGAATCTAATCTTTTTTTACGGCAGAGGGCGCAGAGGAAGAGAGGAAGAGTAGAGGTAATTTTAAAGGGGTTTGGGGTATTAGGTTTTAATTTTTAATTAAGAACAGTACGGCTGCTGTTGCTAGCAATAACAGAATTCCGGCTGCACCTGCTAGAGGCTTGGCGGCAATTCCTGTAATCCATTCTGGTACCCTAGAAGTAGGTTTAATTGCGCCTTCCGTATCTACGGTAGTTATACCCCAAATCCAAGCTGCGTGAATGCCGATCGCCAATCCTAAACTGCCATTGTCGGCGATGCGGGCTAATGTTAAAACCATCCCCATCAGCCACAATCCGGGCAGTTGCGGTAGAGTTTCTTTGGCGGCCCAAATTAGATGGGCGATCGCAAAAATGAAACTGGCGATCGCTGCTGCGATTAGCACTGAGTAATCTTGCTGGAGGATTGTTTGCAAGCAGCCGCGAAAGATTAACTCTTCTGTGGCGCTAATCCACACTGCTAATAACAGAGTCAGCAGACTAGCAGGGTTAAAAATTAAAGTCCAAAAATTAATTTGTTTTTCGACTGTTTCGGTGGTGGAAGTTTCGCTTTTTTTTAGCTCGATCCACCCTGCTGTTAATTGCAGACCGAATAAAATTACTAAGCTGATTATTCCTAATCCTAATCCCCGCAGTAATGACATCAAAACTGCGGGTTGCAATTCCCAACCCCAGTTAGTAAAAGATGTGTTTTCTATCCAACTTGTCGCCCATAAAATGAAGGGGACAATCACGTATAGGGAAGCTAGTAAAGGTAGTTTTTTGTTTCCCAGGGGTTGGGGCGGATGCCATTTGAGGGCGATCGCCAGCACAATCGCTGCGGGAAGCCACACAACAATCCAAGTTGAGAAAAACAAGATTATTTTGACAATTGCTGGTATTGACGGCGACAGCAGTCGCAGGTTGTTTAGGTGATTCCACATTTTAATAGCTATAGTCCTGGACGCATCAACTCTATTGCAATGACTAATTGAGTCCTAGCTTTTATCTGACGAGATATTACCTCTTTAACGATCGGAAAGCCGCGAGCTTTTGATTGTGGAGGACTGTGATGGGCCAAGCTTCTAATCTGCTTGCATCCATCCCTCAATAATTGCTACCAAAACATTAACTAGCGGGTTATCTACCGCCTCTTTAAATGCTTCAGTACCTCCTGATTTGAAGGCGCCAATCACTCGTGCTTTCAAGGTGGGATTATTCTTTATTTCATCAGCAGCCTTGGCTGCAATTATCATTTTTTCTGTCTCAGTTGTAGTAGGATTAGTTTCTTCTAGTTGCTTCAAAAGCTGTGAAATTTCTGCTGCTGCTTCATCCAGACTTTGCTTAGATGAGTAGTCATTTAGAATTCCACCTATCTGTGTTCCTCCATCTCCAGCGAAGCCACCACCGAACTTTGAACCTCGAAGATCGTATTTAGGAGTTTCTGCCATGAGTTTTTGTACCTCTGTTTGCTGTTGAAGTATGTTATGTAGATTATTAATATTTTCTCTTAAAGTTTGAGTTTCCTGCTGATACTGTACGATTTGAGTTTCTTTAACAGAAATCTCTGTTCTATATTTTTCTTCCAGAGATTCGCTTATCAATTCATGGATTTGCATGAATTCCGCATGAGTTTCCTTCCGATCTACATCCGGAGACATACCAACCTTAATTACATAAATATCTTCCCCTTTCTCGTCTATGCTCTGGATGTCTAACTGAACATCTTCATGTTTGGCTTGCAGAGCTTTAAATGAGTAGACAAAAGCTTCATAATCAATAGCATCGCAGATAACTATATCAATTGTTTTAAAATTTTTTTGGAAAACTTTTGTAAATTCTCCTGGAGTAAATCTTCTTGCTACGGGATAGGGTTTTCGCCTGTTAGAATCCAAATAAACAAACTCACAAATTACTCCATTGAAATTCGCCTTATTACATTGCCAACCTTCAATACAGACTCCAGTAAACTTGGCAAAAGCGAATTGAGCATTTACTGCTTGAGTGTGTGAAAGATTAGCCTTGGTAAGATTAGCTCCATAGAATTCAGTCCCGTTAAGATTAGCCCCACTGAGGTTAGCCCCACTGAGGTTAGCCCCACTGAGGTTACTCTCAATTAGATTAGTATTAATTCCCTGGAAATCATATCCATTGTATTCGAGGTGTGCCTTACGGAGGTTAGCCCTGCTGAAGTCAGTTCCGCTGAGGTTAGCTCCATTAAGGTAAGCTCCACTGAGGTTAGCCCCACTAAGATTAGCCTCAATGACCTCAGCAGACTTAAGGTTAGCCTTACTGAGGTTAGCTTCACCAAGGTCAGTCCCAAGAAGGTAAGCTTCACTGAGGTTAGCTCCACTCAGATCGGCATCACGGAAGTTAGCATTAGCTAGATGAGCCTCTTTAAGGTTAGCTCCTACGAGGTTAGCCTTGCTGAGGTTAGCATCGGTAAGGTCAGCTTCGCTGAGGTTAGCCTTGCTGAGGTTAGCATCGGTAAGGTCAGCTTCAATGAGTTGAGCCTCGCTAAGATTAGCTCCGCTGAGGTTAGCACCATTGAAGTTAGCCCTGCTTATATCTACCTCGCTGAAGTCCGAGCCGCTGAGGTTAACCCCACTAAAGTCAATCCCGCTGAAGTCTCGACGGAACCTAATATAGCTAATATCTACCTCTACATCAAGATTTTTCTGTCGCCAAAAGTTCCAGCTATCTACACCCTGCTTAAGCAGGTCGAGAAATTCCTGTTTTTCCATCTAGAGCTAGACGCATAGTTCCAGTACATATCATATATCAGCTTTTTCTTTAGTGGTAGGGAGTGCTACAACTGAGGGAAAACTGACGAGCATTCATCACAGCTTGATCGGCGACGTAAACGCACTGGTTTCTCCGAGGTTTCTGATGACAACTGCCAACTACCAACTACCAACTGACTTACCGATCGAGCTTGCGCTGAATTTGCCTCAGAGACTGGTACATTTCGGGCAAGCGGTTGTAGATTGCTGTGGCTTTTAGAAATAGTTTGTGGGGAATTGCTGGAATGCCCGTCACGATCGCACCTGCAGGCACGTCGCTGTGAATTCCGGCTTTGGCAGTGGCGATCGCCCCATCTCCGATTTTGGCTTGATTGGCAATTCCCACTTGACCTGCCAAAATTACATTGTTGCCAATTTTTACCCCGCCGGCCATGCCAACGTGAGCGGCAAAGGCGCAATTTTTTCCTACTTGACAGCCGTGACCTACGTGTACTAAATTGTCGATTTTTGTATTCTGGCCGATGCGGGTTTCTCCGACAGCGGGCCTGTCGATCGTGCTGTTGCAGCCAACCTCAACGCCCTCTTCCAATACAGTGCAGCCAGACTGCTCCATTTTCACCCACCCTGTGGCTGTCGGCACGAACCCAAAACCTTCGCTGCCGATCGCCGCACCGCTGTGAATCACGCAATTTGCCCCGATGCGAGTACGTTCGTGAATGACACAATTAGCGTGTAAAACTGTGCCGGGGCCTATTTCCGCATCTGGGTAAATTACGACATTTGGATGAATGCAAACGTTGCTGCCAATTTTGACTTTTGCTTGAATAACGACGTGGGGGCCGATATAGACATTTTCACCAATTTCTGCTGAGGGGTGAACGACGGCTGAGGGATGAATTTCGGATGCTGGGCGAAACGGTTGATAGAAAAGGGCGATCGTTTCAGCAAACAGCAGTCGCGGATCTGCTGCGGCAATCCAAGCGATGTTGCGATCGTCACATTGAGCTTGGAGGCTTTCATCTAAGGGCAAAATTAAAGCAGAAGCATTTGTCGAGGCTGTATGAGAGGCAAATTTAGCACCTTCTATGTAACTGATTGTGCCCGATCGAGCTTCATCGACTGGGGCCGCGCCAGTAATTTCCGGATCGGTAGCAACCGACGCTGTGAGGCTGCTACTGGTGGCTAAATTAAGTTTTTGTACTATTTCACTAAACTTCATCTATAAAAATTTGTTGTTAACACAGATTGACCATAGTTAAAATTACCAGCTTTAGAGCACGATCTGAGCAGTTGCCATTTAAAAAACAAAAACCCCGGTTTCTTGAAGAAGTCGGGGTTGTAGCGATCGATTATTTTTGGCAATTATTTTACAGAAACTGCATCTACGTCAACGGTGCTGCCTTTGGCTTCAGAATAATTGGCACCGGTGGCTTCGGATGCTGAAGCTGTCTCTGTTTGGCGGGATTTAAAGTAGTCGATCGCCATTTGGGACACTTCGGAAATCAGCAAGACTGCGATCGCCACATCGTCAATTTGTCCGACGACGGGAAGAAAGTCTGGGGCGATGTCGATCGGGCTTACCAGATATGCCAGCGTTCCCAGAATAATCCACCAGCGGTACTTGGGGTTGCGGAGGGTATCGCGATACCAGTTGTAAACAGATTGTATAGAAAAGCTCATGGGGTTGTCCTCTACTTATATTTTCAATCTTGACAAATTGTCGCTCGAAATGCTTGTGGAGATATCCCCCCTAAGGTTGGCAAGAGACTTCTACCTGGGAGTATAGGGAATCGGGGAGGGAGAAGCTGTCAAGCTGTGTCGGAAGGGCGAGGACTCTTGACAACGCCCCTACAGAAACCTGACAGATGAAAGCCGATGGAATTAATCTGTATTTATCTGCGTTTATGTGCGGTAAAAAAAACATTCATATTGTTGATGGTAGATTCGGCATCTATTAATTGTATATCGTGATTAAAGCAAGTTACTTAGATTGGGATTTTTCAACCGCAGATGTCAGCAGATAAACACTGATGAACGCCGATGGGATTTATCTGTATTAATCTGCTGTTTAAACAAATCTTCATCTCTCTCACTCACGAATTTTGAAAGATCCATTTTTGGTCGCCGATCGCAATTTCGCAGCCATTGGGCAGCCAAAAAGGCTCGTTAGCAGCCAGCCTCTGCCCACCCACAAAAGTGCCGTTGGAACTGCCGCTATCGACAAGCTGATATCGCTGTTTGCCAAGTTCGTCAGTGGCGCGGCGGATTTGAGCGTGGTAGCGCGAACTTTGCGGATCTTGCAATACTAAAGTGTTGGTTGGTTCGCGTCCAATTGTAAAGGGATTGGCTGTTAGGGCGATCGCTTCTCCAGAAAGTTTGTAGATTAAATATGCGGTTGTTTTGCGATCGCTGCTTGCGAGTACCGTCGGTGCAAGTTGGGGAGGATTTCTCCCAGCAGGGAGACTGTTTTGAGCAAGTTGTTGTGTTAGTTGTTGTAAATCTCGATCGAACCCTGCTGCTGTGTCTGAAGCTGGAAGACTCGCAGGAGAATTACCTGAAATTAAGTTTAACTGCTGTACGGGAGATTGAGGAACAATCGGACGACCGGCTTCGGCAATTCTCATTTGCAGGGCGGCGGCATTTTCTGCTTCCTGTCGGGCACTCATTCCCTCAACTTGGCGAATAACTCCGTTAGTCTCGGGAAAGCTGACATCGCCAATTCGCACGTCTTCTAAGTTAAAACCTAGAGTATAAAAATCTTGGACGCGATCGAGCAAATTTTGGCGCAGCAACAGCCGTCCTTGACTGATAAGCTGTTGTAGGGGTATTTGCCCGATCGCTAATCCCATACAATCCTTAACTGCACTTGCTAAAGCACCTATAGGATCGGACAATTCCAAAGCTACCCGTTTCGGATCTATAACTTGATAAATAACGGTCAGAGTGGCATCAATTAAAAACCGATCCTTAGACAAAAAATCTCCGTGCGACTGCACCTCCAAATTGCGGAGTTTGGTGTCTACGAGGACAATTTGAGACTGTTCCAGCAGGGGAAGGGCAAAGCTGAAATGTCGCCCGGATTTTAGGGTACGCACGGCGCGGCCGTTTTTGACCAACACACCCGTGTAACCCGCCCCTATAAAGTCCATACTAAAGCCGGCCCAGCGTTCGGGTGTGACGGTTTGAATCAGTGGAGAAGCGTTGTTCATGGGAGGGAGTTGAGGGAGCGAAGATTCTAATTTTAGGGTAACAAATTGCTGGGGACGAGCGATCGGGCGGTGTGCCGGTTCGGCAACCTCTATTCTATACTTTAGGACTCCCCCCGATTCAGGCCGGACTGGATCTAGCTTGCATCTAGTTGGCACTGAGGGCGATCGAAATACTGTTCGTAGGGTGCGTCTGATCCTTAAAACCTATTGAAATTGAAAGAATTAATATCTAACGCATCCTATAATTTTGTTTAACTGTGACGAAAGCTCAGTGATTTATTGGCTATAATTAAGGCATCAGGCTAGGAGCGTAAGTCAAATGAATACGATCGCGATCGCCCTTTCAGATGAGCGCCTCCTGAAGTTACAAAAACTCGCTAACGACTTGAATGTATCGATAGAATAATTACTTTTAATAGGCATCAAAAACTTACTCGCACACCCAGAAAGTCTTTCACCTAATACTGCTCAAAATATTCTCAACAAAAATGCTATAATTCCCCCTGATATAGTTGACAACTTTTATGTATCAGCTTGGATAGATTGGGGGAGAAATCAAGGCTATGCGATTGAATAGAATGTAGAGAAGACCAGAATTTGAACATGAAATCGATGGATTAGTTGGTGACAGCTACGGAGTTGTAGGTCAAATTCTTAAACGTGCGGTAAATCAGTATTTTAAATAGATGACGCGGGATGTCGGCGGCAATTAATGTTTCCAGAGCGCGATCGCGCTGCATCTGTTTGTGCTAAGATTAAAGAGCTTAAACATTACTGATTAAGAGGGTTTAACTAAGATGTCTAAGGAATCAGTCATCACAGAACATATCGAAATTACGCCTGGGGTACTTGGTGGTAAGCCACGCATTGCGGGCCATCGAATTGCTGTAGCACACATCGCCGAAATGTATCTGAGAATGGGAATTTCTATAGAAGAAATTGCCGGCAAGTATGACTTACCACTTGCCTCAGTTCATGCTGCAATGACCTATTATTACGATCGTCGAGAAGAAATCGATCGTCGCACTGCTGAAAGTCGAGCTATTGTGGAAGAATTAAAGCGAAATAGTTCACCATCTCCGTTACAAGAAAAATTGAGGGCAATTAGAGGTGAGTGAGCCAATTCGTTTTCATTTAGACGAACATATTGACTCTAACATTGCGCGTGGTTTGCGTCGTTACGGGATAGATGTTACAACAACAGTTGATGCAGGATTGCGTACTAAAAGCGATGAGTCACACCTGGCATTTATTCGCGAACAGCAGCGCGTGATAGTAACTCACGATGACGATTTTTTAATTATGGCAAGCGATACCACAGATTATCCGGGTATTGTCTATTGTCCTCCTAATTCTCGTTCTGTGGGCGAGATTATCCGTAGTTTGATTTTAATTTATGAAGTGTATGCGCCTGAAGAAATGATCGGAAGGATTGAATATCTTTGACATGATTTTAAGGAGATCGCACTTTCGGAAAATAAGGACGATCGCACTTTGAAAAAGGGACAATTGCGCTACACCCAAAGCATTATCAAACTGCTTTGAGGTATTGCGTTACAGGCTTCAAATCGATGTCATCGTTGGAAATCAGTATTTTAAATAAATGACAGGTGATGCCCGCTGCAATCGAAGCTTCCAAATCGCGAGCTTTGAGCAGTCCTCATAAATGCCGACTTGCGTGACTTACGCAAGCTAAACAGGCTTTTCATTCTCCCGCGAACTAAATGCAGAAAGCGATCGCCCATTGATAGAGTTTCAGTGCTACACTAAAATTACAGCATTGTTCGGTGGCAATTGCGTGATACCCTACTTGCACGAGGAAAATATATGGTAACTACGCTCGAAATTGACAAAACTCTCCTTCAAGAAGCCCTTGACTTGAGTAACCATCCAACACCTACTACATTAATCGAAGCAGCTTTACGCGAGTACATTCAACGTCGCAAACAACTAAAAGTAATGGAATTGTTTGGTACTATTGATTACGATGAAGATTATAACTACAAGCAACAGCGACAAACTTTATGAATGTTCTTGTTGATAGTTCCGTTTGGTCGTTGGCCTTGCGGCGCAACACAACAAATGATGCGATCGCTATTGTTAATGTACTGCGTGATTTGATTGCAGATGGACGAGTTGTTTTACTGGGGGCGATTCGTCAGGAGGTGCTTTCTGGGGTACGCTACAAGGAACAGTTTGCTCGATTGCGAGAGTATCTTCGTGCTTTTCCTGATTTAGAGCTAACAACTGAAGATTATGAGTTAGCCGCAGAGTTTTTCAATACCTGTCGCAGTAATGGCGTTCAGGGTTCAAATACTGATTTTCTGTTATGTGCCGTTGCTCATCGTCGAGGCTACACCATTTTCACTACTGATAAAGATTTTGAGAATTTCCGATCGCACATTCCTGTCGTATTACTATCAGGGTGATTTCTCAGTTTATATCTTAACTTAGGGATGCCGATCGCACTTTTGGATTTGAGATGTCCGAGGCACGATCGCAATGCAGGGAAAATAAGGGCGATCGCACTTTAAGATTGAGGAGGGGAGAGGGGCGATCGCAAAGCAGGAAAATCAGGGCGATTCCCTGTAAGGTACAATAATAACCAGAAGTAAATCAGTTTCTGAATATAGAGTATGAATCTTGAGCGATCGCAACAAAGAATTAGAGTTTTGATGTCACGGTTTGTTGAGCAGGTTAGGAGTGCAACAGCAATGCAAAAAACAGACATTAATAAACTTGCTCAAACTATATTAATTCCTCTCCTTGCTGAAGTTTATGGCTATCAAAATCTGAAGGATTTGGATTTTACAGAAGGTAGTAATTACCCCAGCGTTGATTTAGGTGATGAAACTGCAAGAGTGGCTTTTCAAATTACATCCACGCGTGGTATTGAAAAAGTTAAACATACATTAACCGAGTTTGTTGAACACAAACTTTACGAAAAATACGATCGGATAATTATTTATATAATCACAGACAGACAAAAAGACTACTCGGATACAGAAATTAACAAAATAATTCAGGGTAAGTTGAGTTTTGATGTCAAAAACGATATTTGGGATTATCGGGATATCCTTGGAGAGGTTGCTAAATTCCAAATTGAGAAAGCCCGTGAAGTTGAAAAAATTTTAGAGGCAAACTTTGGTGAAGAAAGAAAAGAACCTGACTGGGAAGTAGTTGATAAAGTTGATCAAATTATCAACGAATCCACTGAGTTGTTTGTAGGAGGTTCAGAAAATTTCCAAAAACTGGACAATTTTTTAGCTGATAACTCCAGTGGTGTAATGCTCGTGAGGGCTGGTGCTGGTTTGGGTAAAACATCACTTTTGGCTAACTGGATCCGGGAACGGCAAGGTAACAGATGTTTTATTGCCTATCATTTCTTCAGCCAACAATATGATAAAACCCGCTATGTTAAGAGTGCTTATTGGAATTTATTACGACAAATTTATAGCTATTACGAACTCTACCATGAGCAACTGCCAAACGAACTAGATGAGTTAAGGAAAAGGCTATACAACATATTAAAAGAGCGTGGCGCCAGGCAAGATAAGCCCTTAGTCATTGTTATAGATGCCTTAGATGAAATCGACGCAGCCGAAATGCCCTTCTCGCTACCCTTTCTCACTCCTCTGCCTCAGAATGTATTTGTTATTGTTTCAGCGAGAGCAGAATCCGACGAAGAGCCAAAATATCTAGAAAACTGGACAGAAAAATCGCAAAAGTTGCACCTTGAATATTTGCCAAGAGAAGCGATCGCAGACTGGTTACGAGAAACTGGTGACGGTGAGTTAGCAGTATTTGCCGAAGATACAAATTTCGTTACCCAATTAGATGAAATTACTCAAGGCTTTCCACTTTACCTGAGTTATCTAATTGATGAGTTGAGTCATGCAGTAAAACAAGGAATTGATCTGCACTCCATTTTAGCGCGAACTCCCAAGGGCTTTTCTATCTATGTAAAGCAGCAGTTTCAACAACTGGCAAATGTAGCACAGATAAGGCAACACCCAGAAGTCAAGGAATTGTTCGCCTTGCTGTCAGTAGCATTGGGTGTGCTATCAGAAGATGATATTCAAGAGTTAACCAATCTAGATGAATGGGGCTTGGCAGCTTTACCTTGGCAGGCCACTCGCTGGTTCAGTGTTCAAAAAGGTTTCTACAGCTTCGCTCACCCATTACTAGCGCAGGAGTTTCAAAGTTTGCTGGGGCGTCAGGCACAGCAAGCGCGGGACAAGCTAATTGAATACTGTGCTAGGTGGCAGGAACGCTCCATTCCTTATGCTTTGCGGCATTATGCAGAACATTTAAGCGAGGCGAAGCAGTGGGAGGCGTTGTATGCGATCACACGTAACGAAGACTTTTACTCGCACTCTATTAAACAGTTTCCCGATGAGCCTGACTTGCCTTTGAAGACGGTGCAGACTGCCTTGTTAGCCGCCGCCGAGGAAGACAAAGCAGGAGAAATGGCAGAATTTATGCTGTTACACGCACGGCAACTGTTGCAGACAACCGCGCAAGATTCACCCCTAGATGCTTTGCGGAAAGGCTCTTTAGAACGAGCTTGGAGACTGACAGATTTATATGAAATTGAGCGGCGTATATTGTGGTATTTATTGCTGGCGTGGGAGTTGAAAGATACAGGCAGATTTGAGGAAGCAGAGGAAACACTGAAGCAATTGCAGCAGCAGGAATTACCTCGTTTATCAACTCATCCAGATATAGAGTGGCAAAGCGAGTATGCTACTTACCTACTCGCCTATGTTTTTGAAGTGAGTGAGAAGATCTGTACTTCTTTAGAGCAAAAACTTTTAGATGATCGCTACCGCTGTATTTTATGTGTGAATCTCAGCGAGCGTGGTAACTTTGCTGCCGCCTTAAAAACTTTGCAGGGCGTTAGCGCACAAATATTATGGCAAGTGCGGACGCTGTTAAATATAGCAAAAGCGCAGGTACAGAAAGGAGATATAGAATATTATGCTACCTTTACCAACGCTATTGACATTGTAAAAACACTTGTTTCAAACTCATCGTGGGAAAAGTGGGTATTGATAGGGAATATAGCAAAAGCCCAAATAGAAGTGGGCGACAGGGCATCAGCACAAGCCACTTTGACTGAAGCTCTTGAAACAGCAGATAATAAGATAGACAACCCATTGCATCAAGTAAATGCGTTTGTTGCTCTAGCAAATGTTCAGGCCGAGGTAGGAATGGTTGAAGAAGCGATCGCCACTCTACAAAAAATTGAATCTAAACCAGAAGTTGACCAACTTTTTATAAGTATAAATATAACTAAAGTGTGGTTCAAAATAGGAAATAAAGACAAGATTAAACCCATTTTCACAAGACATTTAGACATAGCAAATGGTATTACAGACGAAGAGAAGCAAACTGATGTTTTACAAAAAATTGTAATAGCACAAGCTGAAGTAAGAGAGTTTGAGGATGCCCGCGAAAATGCTAAAAAAATTGACTTTTTAGACAGACAAGCATACGTTTTAATGAGAATAGCAATAGAGCAAGCCCAAGTAAGAGAATTTACTACCGCACTAGAGACTGTTGAAGAAATTGAGATTAAGCATTATCAATCGGAGGCTTGGTTGGAAATTGCAACATCGCAAGCCAAGGCAAGAAATTTTCCTGGTGCTTTTGTAACTACAAGCAGGATTGAGGAGCCATTATTTAAGGAACAGGCTTTGAGGGAAATTGCAATAGCCAAAGCTGAGGCAAGCCCATTTACTGATGATGCACTTGAAATTGCTGAACAGATTGAGAGTAACCCAGAACAAATGGAGGCTTTGGTGGGAATAGTAAGGATACAAGGCAAAGTGAAAAATTTTCCCGCCCTACTGAAAATCAAGGACAAGGTTGGCGGTAAAGAGTGGAAGGAGGAAGTTTTATCAGCAATAGCAGAGGCATACGCAAAAGCAGAAGACTTCACTACTGCCTTCGAGATAGCTACAGAAATAGATATTCCATCAATGCAAGTGAAAACTCTAGGAGTAATAGCAGAGGTACAGGCACAAGTTGGACAAACTGAAGCAGCACGAGCTACTTTTGCTAATGTCCTTAAAATTGAAAAACCCCTTGAAGCTTCAATCTCCTTTATCAGGTTATTAGCCCTAGCAAGAGTAGCAGAAGTACAGGTAAAAAATGCTCAAAAAGAAGTAGGAGTGACTACCGCTAGTATTGCCTGCGAAATCGCACAAAGTATGAATAATCCGATGGAAACAGCAAATATACTAGCAGGAATATTAGTACCAATACTCATTGAAGCAGAAAAAATACAAGAAGCAAAAATTATCTGCGATCGCGCTTATGAAATTGCACAACAGATTAGTGACAACCAAGAATACCAACGCTCGAAAACTTTTGGATTCGTAGCAGAAGCACAGGCAAGGTTAGGAGAGTTTGACGTTGCTCTTAGAACTTTGGAAACAATCCGTATGCCATACTTCCATGTTGATGCACTCAGAAGTATAGTACAGTTGCAGATAGAGGCAAAGCCACAGCAAAGAGAGAAATACAAGATAGCCCTCAATGATGCTGATGAATATTATAAAAATGCCGATCCTATTTATCTAATTTTTTCAAACAAGGTTCAGCTTTTGACTATTATAGCAGTGGCACGATCAACTATAGGAGAAACCGAAGCAGCCTTAGCCACGTTTGCCGATCTTCTTGAAGCTGCAAAAACAAAAGAACAACGGGAACGTGATAAAGATTTCTCTATAATAGCCATAGGATATGCAGAAATAGGGGAATTTCCCACTGCTATTAAAATTATCAACGAGATTAGAGAAGGAGCCCAGCAACTAAACGCACTTGGGAAAATCGCCTGGGAGCAGTTCAAAAAAGGAGAACAAGTTACAACTCTTGATATCGCCCTTGCAGCTAAAGAAAAAATTGAGGATGAACAAAAACGCTTGGAAGCCCTCAAGATAATTGCTCAAATACAAGCAATTGCAGGAAAAGGTGAGGAGGCTCTAAGAACATTAGCGGCGATGCTTAGCGACCGTAACACGCACTTACGTGACCTTGCCTTATTGTTCGCTGAAACAGGTGATCGAGTAAATTTTAAACACTTGTTAATTCCCTGTGCATACTACTTAGATACTGCCTATCAAATGTGTGAATATTTAGCGCGGCTGTATCCAGAGCAAGCATCAGCAGTGGCACAAGTTTTGAGCGAATTGAATGAAGGGGAGCAATAGTGTGCGATCGCCCCTCAACAAACCAATCTAACTGAAGGGCGATCGCCACTAACCCAAACCACAAATACCTAATGTTCATTCTCTGTCGGGTTAATCAGGTAAAAAGCATCAGGAACCTCATCAAAAGATTTAACCTGCAATAAATGCTATCTGACACTTAATCAAATAAGCCCGATCGCCCTTTAATTTACCTGACCAAAAAAGCCGCACACTCAACATGAGAAGTCTGAGGAAAGAAATCCGCCGGCTGCACTCGCGCTAACTTATAATCCCCATTTTCGCACAAAATCTTCAGGTCGCGAGCCAAAGTAGCAGGCTTGCAGCTAACATAAACAATGCGATTTGGTTTGATTTCCTTGATAGCTTCCAAAACCGCGCGATCGCACCCTTTCCTCGGCGGATCTAGCAGCACAATATCCGGTGTCAATCCCAAGGATGGCAGCAAACTCTCTACAGTTCCCACCTGAAACTCGACATTTCTCACGTCATTTAACTCACCATTTAATCTGGCTTGTTCGATCGCCGCCGCTTGCACTTCTAAACCTATGGCTATTTTTACTTGTTTTGCCAGGGGTAAAGTAAAAGTACCAATTCCGCAGTAAGCGTCAACCAAAACCTCGTTGCCCTGCAAATTCAATTCCCCTACCATCACCTCTAACAACGCTTCAGCCGCCTCTGTATTAACCTGGAAAAAAGTATCGGCTCTTAGCTGAAAATTCATCCCAGCAAATCTTTCTCGCAGATAAGAACGACCCGCAAGGCAGCGAGTTTCCGCACCAAAAATCACATTAGTTTGAGCGGGGTTTATATTCAAACAAACACCTACCAGTTGAGGATATTGTTTCAGCCACTCTGATGCTTGCTCTTCGAGTCCCGGCAACTCTCCAGTGCGAACTATTAAAGTTAGCAGCATCTCGCCAGTGCGCCGTCCGATTCGCAAGGACAAGTGACGCAATTCTCCTGTATGTTTCTTTTCGTCGTAGACTGGCCAATCCCGCCAGTGGATGTCTTCTTTGACTTCTTTTAACAAAGGATTGAGGCGCGGGTCTTGCACCGGACACTGATTGAGATTGACTAATTTGTGAGTGCTTTTTTGATAGTAACCTGCTTGGACTTGACCTGTTGCAGATATTGCCACGGGATAAGTCGCTTTGTTGCGGTATCCCAAAAATTGGGGAAATCCCTCGATTTTTCCCGTTAAAATTTCATCAACTTGCGGATTGCTAAATCCGCCAATCCGTTCTAAGGCTTGAATGATTTGATTTTGCTTGGCTGCAAGCTGATATTGATAGTCTACGTGCTGCCACTGACAGCCGCCGCACTTGTCAGCGACAATGCAGTTAGCTCGGATGCGGTGTTCGGAGGTTTCGAGAAGTGTGTCCAGCTTGCCTGTAGCATAGGTGGATTTGACTTGCACGAGGCGGACAAGGACTCGATCGCCCGTCACGGTATCGGGCACAAACACTACTAACTCACCAAAACGACCAACTCCGTCGCCGGTGTCTGTCAAGTCAGTAATCTCTATCTCAATCAGTTGACCTTGCTGGCAAGGGTTTGCCAATTTCGTCGAGTTTGGGGTGGGGAATTTAGATTTGGTCACAAGTAGTCGTGGTAGGATTTAATATGGTAATGCAATATCGCTCTCTCTTTCCTGAGATAAGTCGTAGCGAAGAAGCGGGGCGCAAGCCATCGCACTCAAGCTCAATTGCAGGCTGTCTTCCTGCTGCTGAACGTCTTGCTGCTAAAGCCAAGCTTCAACCGGGGAGTCGAGCTTGTCGCGAGTTGCCTCGATCCCGTCGGTGCGATAGGCTGTTGGGGCGATGTAGCAAAAACTCGTTAAACAGTCAAAGAGTCTGCCGACATCCAAACTCTCACTCGCAATTTTTGAGTTTTTCCCGCAGTACCCTGGAACACAAGGAAACTGGCTTGAACATCAAGCATAACGCTTGGGGAGATTTACCCTCTACTTCTAGGATTGATAAATGTTAGGAGCAAGGCAAGTCTGCGAACCAAGAATCCCGTCGCCAACTGATGGGAATGTTTATTAATGTTATCCTCAAATTTGAATAACAATGAGCGTAGTTAGCCAATTAATTCTCCAAGCCGACGACGAACTTCGTTATCCCAGTACCGGCGAACTCCAAAGTATCAATGATTTCTTTAAAACCGGACAACAGCGGGTGCGTATTGCTACTGCGCTGTCTGACAGTGAGAAGAAAATTGTTGAAGAAGCTAGTAAAAAACTCTGGAAAAAACGACCTGATTTTATCTCTCCTGGGGGCAATGCTTACGGCCAGCGCGAACGGGCTTTGTGTCTGCGCGACTACGGCTGGTACTTGCGCCTGATTACCTACGGTATCTTGGCGGGTGACAAGGAGCCGATCGAGAGCATCGGTTTGATTGGCGTTCGGGAAATGTATAATTCTCTCGGCGTTCCTGTTCCTGGCATGGTCGAAGCTATCCGCTGTTTGAAGGAAGCTTCTTTGGCTTTGCTCAATCAGGATGATGCTAAGGAAGCAGCTCCTTATTTTGATTATATCGCTCAGGCAATGTCTTAATTGCTTTCGTGATTGCTTTCACGAATGTGGCGGAGCATTCGCGGGTGATTTTTGGGGTGATTTTATCTCGCAATTGCTCGCAAATGTTTCGCTTCTGTTTTGGGCAAGGAAATCTGCCTAATTTCTGCTAGGAAGCAATGCTGTTTAAGCTTTCCCAGATTTTGAGTTCGTCTTGTCTTTCAATACACATTTGATTTAAAAAGTCAAGGGTTTTTGGGAGACATTGTTTTTGGAATTTCCGGCTGTCGTAGTGAATGGATGTTTTGAGCTGCGAGAGTTCTCTAAGGGTGGGGCAGGTTTGGATATGATGCGCGATCGCATTTTGCCATTCTTCCAGCTTCCGGTAGCTGAGAAATTGTCCGCCTCTGTCCCGCCGATGCACAAACACCACGAAAGCCCAGGATTCGACTCGCTTAATTTGATTTTGGCTGATTTTGAGCAGTTGGGCGATCGACCTGATAGTGATGCGGAGCTTTTTAGATGGTTGGATGCGGCGAAACAGTGCAGTCATAGCTGTATACTCAGGGCTTGAGAGGCAAGTTCTGTTTAGAGTCAATTACATATTACTATATCAGATTCTTATTGCACAAGTGCAAAGAGATTGAATTTAAACTTGTTAAGCTCAGATGTTGCTCGTGCAACCCTCAATCATTGATGCTGTGCTAGTTTGAGAGTTAACGTAGGTGGGAAAAATGTCAGGACTCTCTAACAAGGCTGTGGTAGACAAAGAGCAGGAATTGCGTCCCGTTCGCTTCACTGAAACGGGGCGGATGCGTTTGGGGAAGATTTTAAAAGCAGCAAGACAGACAACAGGCTGGTCTGTCAGCGAAACAGAGTTCAAAACCAAGGGATATGAAGAGGCGCTGTTCACAGCTACAAATCAACCCGTACCCAAAGATGTGGGTATCAGTGCCGCAACAGTCAACCGTTACGAACGTGGGAAGCTGGATAATTTGGATTGGCGATCGCTCTCTCTGTTATGCTTTGTCCTCAAGCCGATCGATCCGGTGACAGGAGAAGCCCTGGAACCGACAAATGCTTTATATATCGCGTGCGAACATCCCCCATACAACGATGCGAAGCTTTACGAGTAGTTGATTGCTGACATCTGGCAGTATTGTTAATCAGCTTTTCAGGGCGGGCTAGAAGCCCACTCCACAAGCAAAATATTGAGTTGTTGTGGAACAGGCATCTTGCCTGTTCTTAACAATAGTGCGGGCTAGAAGCCCACCCCACAAGCAAAATATTGAGTTGTTGTAGAACAGGCATCTTGCCTGTTCTTAACAATAGCGATCGGGAGTGAGTTATTACCGATCGCCCTTTTGTTTAGCAATTAAAGCTTTAGCTTGCTGCCACAGAGATTCTAAATCTTCTGGGGCATAATCTGACAAAGGTCGATCGCACGCAGCCTCTACCTTCGCAAACCGCTGCACGAAGCGATCGTTTGTTCCTTGCAAAGCAGCCGACGGATCTAAATCGTACCAGCGAGCTAATTGAATCAACACAAACATAATATCTCCCAATTCTGACTGTTGCGCTGCCTTATCCTCGTGTTTGAGAGCGTGTTCAAATTCTGCAATTTCTTCGTGAAATTTATCCCAAACGCCCTCTACATTGTCCCAATCAAAACTCACTTCCGCAGCTTTTTGAGAGATTTTCATCCCGGCGGCGATCGGCGGCAAAGTGCTGGCATAACGGCTCATTTTCGAGGCTAAAGTTGTCGGCTTTTCCGAAGTTGTGCCTTTTTCTGCTGCTTTGATTTTTTCCCAGTTTTCGTTGACTTCATCGACGCTGTTGAGTTCGACATCGCCAAAGACGTGGGGATGTCGCCGAATTAGTTTTTCTGTAATGCCCGCAGCGATTTCGGCGAAGGTAAACTGATTGGATTCGCTGGCAATTTGAGCTTGCAGAATTACCTGTAACAGTAAGTCGCCCAATTCTTCGACGATCGCATCTTTATCTCCTTTGCGAATCGCGTCGGCGGTTTCATAAGCTTCTTCGATGATGTGAGGAATTAGAGTTTGGGGAGTTTGGGCTAAATCCCAAGGACATCCGCCGTCTGGCGATCGCAATTTAGCCACAACTTCTATAAGTTCTTTGAGTGCTGTGAGCGATCGACTGTGGAAATTAGACATCGGAATTTACCTTTTAGATTTGCTAGATGTGCGGCTGCGAGGTTTGCGTTTGCGCTTCTTAATGGAGCTTGGCGGTCGTAACTCTTTCAATTCTTGCTTTTTGAATCTTTTGTAAGCAGAGCCGCCCCAATCGCTGAGATAGTGGCTCATGGCGCCGAATTCTAAGCCGACGTACACAGCTAAAAATTCGAGGGGGTGTTGACAGAGCGATCGCCAACAACCTAAAACCACATCCTCCCAAGTCCACCCAGGGGGGCCAATTTTTTCGGCAATTACCAATCCCAGTATCCCAAAAACCGCGATCCAGGTAGTCAGGTAAAAGATTCGCAAAGCAGTGCCAATTAGAGGGCCGTGGGACAGCAAAGAGCGGTGGCGCAGGTTTTTTTGGTATGGGAGCCAAATCAGTTTGAACCATCCCCAGCGCTGATACTGGCAGGAGTAGATATCCAAGTCGGGCCCAAACATCAGCCCGCCGAATAAGAAACTGCCGGAAACAAGCAAAGTCAGGTTGCTGCTCTGAGTCTGGCCAAACGTGAGGGCGGCCACAGCGGGCAAACTCCACAGGGTTATTCGATCGTGGGTGCGGCCAGAGGGCATTTAAAGTTTAGGATTTTTTTTACTTGATCTTTCTGAGTTACTGTGATATGATAAATCCCTGTGAGTGCAATTGGGCGATTAGCTCAGTGGTAGAGCGCCTGCTTTACACGCAGGATGCCGTAGGTTCAAATCCTACATCGCCCATCGGATAACTCAATATCAACAGTTTCAGCCGTTTTTAGCCGTCAAGCCGAGAACGGCTTTAACTGTTTCTGTTGACGGTTGACTGTTGAATTTGGTGACGACTAAATTTAACATTCTGTGGCGGATGTCTCAAAAGTTGGCACGCAATGCTAGAAAATGAATTTATTGATTTTCTTTTTTAGAACCGTGTATATGAAACCTAAAATAACTAGCCCGATCGCGTGGCAGCAAGCTGAACTTCTCATGCAGCCAGCGATGATCCGAGTGCTCGACAACATCCGCAAACAATTAGAAGAGTCAGTTTGGACGGGTACTTATCAAGAAGTGCAGATTCCGATTCCGGGCTATCAACTAATTTTAGAGAAGCAAGGCGAGCAAAGATCCGTCGATATTTGGGAACTTTGCTATCGAGTCTGCTTTGTCAACTACCAGCCCGCCCACACTCAACAGCAAAGCCAGGAAGTCGTAATTGACACTAGCTTGATTGAGGATGACACTGGGGATGTAGATTGGAATCGTCTTGATGCCAAAGCCAGTCAATTAATACAAGAAATATTCGCCAATTTGGGCAAATAGTCAGTTGTCAGTTGACAGGAAAGCAGTAGTTAACAGTCATCAGTCATCAGTCAACAGTCAACAGTCAACAGTTAACAAAATTTTATGCTGATTCAAGAATTGCACGACATTCAAGCAGCGGCTGGTGCTACTTTTGCAGAGTTAACAACCAAAGAAATTGTGCCAGTGAGTTTTGGTAACGACGCAGAAGCGATCGCAGCAACTAAAAAAGGTGCGGCTTTGTACGATCGCACTCACTGGGGACGCATTCAAATCTCAGACAGCGATCGCCTGCGGTTTTTGCACAATCAAAGTACCAATAACTTTAATATACTCAAACCCGGTCAAGGTTGCGACACCGTTTTCGTGACTTCCACCGCCCGGACGATCGACCTCGCCACCGCTTACGCGACAGAAGATGCTGTACTGCTGTTAGTTTCGCCCAACCGCCGCCGCCAACTGCTGGAATTGCTCGATCGCTATATTTTCCCAATGGATCGCGTAGAATTAACAGATTTAACCGATACGACTGTTGCTTTCAGTTTCCTCGGCCCGGAAAGCACTCAAATATTAGAAAAAATCGGAGTTACCGAACTAGAAAATCAACCTTACGCTACTCACAAATTGATAAAAACCCCCCCTCTTTCCCCCCCTTACCAAGGGGGGGATGAAGGGGGGGTTCGAGTTGCGGTGGGTAGCGGTTTAGCAACTCCCGGATACACGTTAATTGCGCCAGCAAGCGATGCAGCCAACTTGTGGAAGGAATTAGTCAAAGCTGGGGCCGTACCGATGGGCGATCGAGTTTGGGAACAACTGCGAATCGAACAAGGCCGCCCCGCCCCTGATTTTGAACTCACAGAGGATTACAACCCCCTAGAAGCCCGTCTTTTACACACGATTACCTATGACAAAGGCTGCTACATCGGTCAAGAAACAATTGCCCGGTTGAACACCTACAAAGGAGTCAAACAGCAACTTTGGGGTTTGCAGTTGAGCGGTGCGGTTGAACCCGGTACAGCAGTCACAATCGGAGAGGAAAAAGTCGGCAAACTCACCAGCATTGCCGAAACTGAATCCGGCTTTTTTGGTCTTGCTTACATCCGCACAAAAGCGGGCGGCGAAGGACTGAAAGTGCAAGTCGGATCGGTGTCAGGGGAAGTAGTAAATGTACCTTTCTTGAGTTCGTAGTTGCGCTCGGTTGCCTGTTGGCGCCGCAGCGCGAAAAAGTGTTTTGTTGAGGTTGATTTCGCAAGGATGCTAACACCATAAATTAGCCCAAAGTCCTATCTTTAGATAGATTTGCAAACCAACAACAGCAATTATTCTGTATTACAGTCGTCACAAAAAAAACAGAGTTTTTCAATGAAAAAGTTTACATCGCGCTTAGTTACAACTTGCCTGCGAGTAGGAATAATCTTTGCTGTAGGAATAGCGCTGATTTTTAGCTCCGAATTGCAATTGTCGGGCAACAATATGCAAGCGATCGCTACACCTTTAACCCCTGAAGCTACGTCTTACGAAGTTGCCCGTCCCGATCGCCAGCCAACAAGCGATACAGAGAAGGATGCCAGTGGTGTACTTGACAATATCCGAGAAAAGTTGAATCTCGACCAACCCATTGCCCCCAGTACCAAAAAATTTATAAAATCGGTAAAAAATAACGTGGGCGAAGCAGTTACGCCGGCACGGGAAGCAGCAGAAAAAGCTACAGATCGAGGTAGCAGCGATCGAGCCAACTAATTCAATCGCATCCAGTTTTCAAATATTAAATTCTTAGTCCCTCTCTGCAGGGACGAAAGTTTGTGTAGTAGCGATTTCCAGATCCGAATCATGGAAGCGATAACGAACCCGGATTTGATTGTTCACATCGGCATTTCAGGTTGGAGTTACGACCATTGGGAAGGTGTGCTTTATCCCCACCAGCTACCGCCTCGCAAAGAGATCGATCGCTATATCCAGCACTATCAAACCGTCGAAGTTAATAGCACCTACTACCGCTGGCCACCAAACACTACCTTTGCGTTCCTGGCGAGAGCGCCTCGCAATAGTTAAACGCTTTGTAGCGGTGTTTGAAGTACAGTTCCACATTTCCTCGGTGTTCCTACAATCCCAGCAAGTTGATGGCAACCTCTGACTAATGGACTCTCACATCTCGCTGCACTTCGGCTATCCGTTCCTCAATTAGTCGAGTCGTAATTCCAATTTTATAGAAGCTGTTGCCGTCAGCTTTTACCTCAAGAAAGTAGAGCAATTTCACTCTTGATGCGCCTCAATTGTGCGCGGTAAATATTCAAGTCAGCCCGCCGTTCGTCCAAACAAGATAACTCTTGCGCTCGGGCAACATCTACGGAGCAATCTAACTTAACTAACAGGGAATTGAAAGCCCCTGCTTATGCTCAGTCAGGAATCAGGGAGTATTGGATTCTAGATATCAATGCCCGTGGATTGTATGTGTTTCCGGAGCCAGGGGCAGAGTGTTATGCTAGCGCGGTTGTGTTGGTCGAGTCGGATTTAATCGCACCTTTGGCATTTCCAGATTGTCAGGTGTCTGTGGAGGATTGGCTCAACAGCAGTGCAGATCCCTGTTGTGAGTGAGGAAATTTTTAAAATTTATGGACAGACTGAAACGGACTTGCAATGCTGTATCAGCCATCCGCTACAGACAGGAATTTTCAAGGAAAGCGTTGTTTTTTGGACGCTTGCTACACAAACGCCTAACTCTAAATTAACTGCTTGTAGCGAAGTATACACTTGATTGTGGTTATAACTCCGTCTAAAGAATTATTGGTAGATTCTCCTGAAGACAGATGATAGCAGCGACCAAGGTAAATAACATACAAAGTATACAGAGCTATTAGGTAATCTAAAGGCATAATTTAAAAGCAGTCTATCTGCGCCTTATAGGAAAGACATTCGACTTACCCACTTGTCCAAGCTAAACAAAGTGGCAGTATGTGGCGTAGTCTTGTGCCTTACTTCAGGTTAATGACTACTCGATCTTTAGATACTTAATTAAGTTTACCTGATTTCTTCTGTCTCTGTTCTAGCTGTCAGACCCTAATTACCCTGTTGTTTTAAGTACCTCTAAAGAATTGTTTGTAGATTCTCCTGAAGGCGGAGGATAGCAGCAACCGAGGGAAATAACATCAAAGTCTACAGAGTTATTGGGGAATCTAAAGCCAGAATTAAAAGCACTCTATTTGCGCCTTATAGCACATACATTCGGCTTACGCACTTGCCAAAGTTGAACAAAGTTGCAGTAGGTCGCGTACTCTTGTGCCTTACTTCAGGTTAATGACCAATTGAGCTTTGATTATTAATTAGGTTTACCTGATTTTTCTTTCTCTGCTCTATCTGTCACACCCTAATTACCATGTGGTAATACGCTTCTTTGTAGATGGCACAAAAGATACCCGAAATTTTCGCAGTTTGAGACATTTGTGTTGCTTGTAGGTCATTGGGTATACCCAGACTGACCAATTTTCATTTTACCTTATCAAACTTATTTAAGAAATCTCATGGTTAACTTACTCAGACCGCCCAGTGTTTCTTCAAGTTCTCGCTTCGGTACTGTAACCGGTTTGTGGAGAGAACAGTCTCCTTACGACAGGAGGGCGCTTAAGACTGGTATCGTCCATTTCGGGCCTGGTCGTTTTTTTAGGGGTCACCTAGCCTGCATAATACATAACTATCTTGCACAGAAAAATTCCCAAGAGCAGAGATGGGGGATTTGTGGGGTTAGCCTCAAGAGTCAACAGACCATTACTAGGTTGAAACCGCAGAGATTCCTTTACACTTTGACCAAACACTCTAGTTGCGCTCAAAATCGTGAGGAAGCGGAAGTTATAGGTTCTATCAGGGAAATCGTTAATGGTAGAGAGAAGTGCGAGTATGTGCTTGAAAAGATGGCGTCTCCTTCTGTGCATCTGGTGACTCTGACAATTACTCAAGGAGGCTACCATCTAGACAAGAATTTTAACCTCGACACAGCCAATGAAGACATCGCGCACGATCTGCGAAATCCTTCCACTCCCACAACTGCAATTGGCTTTATAGTAGAGGCGCTACGCCGACGACGCGATCGCTCAATGACCCCGTTCACCACTCTTTCTTGCGACAACCTCCCAAGAAACGGGGATATCCTGCGAAAAGCAGTGCTAGCTTACGCTGACCTGATCGATCCTCAGCTTGCAGAATACATCAGGGATAGCGCGGTGTTCCCTAATTCAGTGGTAGACAGGATTGTGCCTCAAGAACAGGAATCCGACTATAGCTACCCCAGCCGACTGTTGCAGGTTCGCGATCGCGCACCCATTGTAACCGAACCCTTTTGGCAGTTTGTCGTGGAGGACAAATTCACAGGCGATCGCCCCAAGTGGGAGGATACGGGGGTGATTATGACTAGCGACATCACTCCCTTCCTGTATATGAAGTCGAGATTCTTGAATGCAGTACACTCCTTCATAGCCTGTTTAGCTGTAAGAGCAGGTATAGAGTATATGCACGAGGCGATAGCCCTACCGGAATTCCAGTTGTTTACTCGGCTTCTCATGGACGATATAGCGGCAGCAACACCAGTGCCTCGCCAGATGTGCGAACAATATATGGAGCAGGTGTTACTAAGGCTGAGTAACGAAGATCTTCCCGATACTACTGAGAGAATCTCTTCAGAAACCTGTAGGAAAATAGGCAAGTATATATTTCCGATACTTCAGGATGCTTATAGCCTAAATGTCAGCATGAAGCGGATTATACTTCCCGTTGCGGCGTGGCTGCTTGCAGTCCGAGAAGAGGCGTGCGAGTCTGGTCAACCCTATCATGCCAAGGATACCCAAAGCGCAATTACAGCGATTCAAGAAGGCGCAGTAATTAGCGGGATTCTGGGATTAGAGAATTGCGAACACACAGAGGTCGTAGATAATGAATGCCAACAAGCTTTGCGAGATATCCAGACCCACGGACTATTGACTACGCTTAAAAATTACAGTGAGGGAGGCATTTTAAATGAAACCGCTTTATCAGCATCCTAAGGTGGTGCTTTTCGATCATGACGGAACTGTCGTTGATAGTGAAACCATAGCACTTGAGAGTGCATGGAGGCTGACAAATGAAGTGGCTCGTGAGTTCCCTGGCGCTCAATACTATGAGCTTGAGGACTTTGTTAAAAGCTTCGCCGGGAAACCCTACAGGGAAATACTCAAAAAGCTCTACCCAGACTCATTAACCAGTCTTAATGAGCGCGATATTGACAGGCTAGTGGCTGAAGAAGAAAAGAGAGCGATTCAACGGCTGACTATAGAGGCAAAAGCGACAGAAGGAACGCCAGAAGTGCTGTCTTACCTGCGCGACGAAGGATTTGAATATGCACTTGTAAGTAACAGCAGCTTACAGCGGCTGAGTGCTTGCCTTACTTCTGCAGCCCTGACCGACTATTTCCCCAGCGAGCATATATTTAGCGCTCACGACTCTCTCCCCGTTCCCCGGCCCAAGCCGCTTCCTGACATCTACCTATATGCAGTGAAGTGTCTGGACGCCGAAGTTTCCGATTGCGTGGTAGTTGAAGATTCTCTCAGTGGGGTAAGGGCTGCCGTTGCCGCTGGGATTGGGCAGATTATCGGTTATGTAGGGGGAACTCATATCAGCGAGGATGAACGAAAAAGCCGTGCAGATGCTCTTGTGTCGGCTGGTGCCCTGCAAGTTATCGATCGGATGCACGATCTTATCGGCCTATTATCAGCAACCCCAGTCTAAAGACACCGGGCATCAGGCGATCGCTTGATGCCCTTAATTAGGATGGTGAAAAATCGCGTTGCTGAATATCAAGAATTCTCAGCCATCGAACGCTTCACCTTCTGAATCCACCCTGGGCTCAGACTCAACACCTGCGAATAAGACAAGTCCGTATCTAACACCAAATCAAACACAAACGGCTTAACTAAACGGGGAAACCATCGATGAAATAGCCTTAGAATCGTCAACCGCAAAAAAAACTCAACCACCAACAACTCGGCAACCCCTGAAAAGTTAGATATTCTCAAGAATAGCTTGGGCGACAACTTCGTCGGTGATCAGTCCCGTAATTAACTTCCCACGCAGAGCCGCCAAAATTGACTCCACTTTTTTCACACCTCCTGCAACACCAATAATCAGCCGTTGAGCAGGTTGTTCGAGCGGTACACCGGCAACTCGGCTGTTAGTTACACATTGAATCAAGACTCCTTGACGATCGTATGCCCAACCTGCAATCTCCCCTACTGCCCCCAGTTCCATTAATTGGGTCACTTCATCGTCGTTGATAAAGCCGTCTTGATGTAACGGTGCATTCCAGTCAATTGGGCTAATCCCGACAAACGTTGCTTTTGCTTGCTCTGCAAGGGTTTTTACGGTGATAAACGATCGCTGAGTCTGCAAGAGTTCTCGTTCTTCAATACTCGTGGCTACAACGGGAGTAGGAACTGGATACGCCTGCGAACCAATGCGATCGGACAAGTGCATCACCACTTCATAACGACCCGCACGCCCATAGTGAGACATATTCCCCACAATTGAGACAATCTTATGCTGAGGTTGCTGCATGGATGGGATTTGTTCCACCATCGATCGCAAAGTACGACCCGTGGAAAATGCCAGGATTGTTGGAGTTTTAGCAACAAGATACGTCTCTAAGTAATTGGCAGCACATACACCAAGTCCGTTCAAGGTATCGCCACTCCCTGCATCGCTGGGAACCACTTCACAAAGCGATAGTTCAAATTTGTCTCTGAGTGATTCAGCTAGAGCAATACACTCACGCAGGGGATAATCGAGCCGAAATTTGATCAGTTTTTCACTCACCGCTAGTGCGACCAAACGCTGTGCAGCCTGCCGGGACAGGTTCAGCTTTGCCGCAATCTCTTCCTGTGTGTTCCCAGCAATGTAGTACAGCCAAGCAGCGTGAGCTGCCTGGTCTAACTTGCGAGTCCGAAGGGGCAAGCCAGCTTTGCTGGCATCGCGCCGCTCTAAGAAGGCTTCTTTCATATTCCACTTATAGGAAGGTTGCATCCCCCTAAGGAGTAGATCTCTATAATTGAGTATCTGCTCAAAGAGGGATTTTTTGCTCAACTCGCTTTCTATACATTATTACATAATACGTTAAGGAAAGTGGTCTTAAAAAACTCCAAGGCAGCAAAACATTGCAGCACCAATCCTGGCTGACAACATTCCTAACTTAGTAATAAGCTGGCACACATTTAAGAAAGCAATATGCACTCATAGAAAAAAGGTTAAAGGCGAAGGGTAAAAGGTTTTCTCTTTTACCTTTCACCATGTTCCTTTTCCCTTAAATCGATTAGTTCAATATGTAACTTAGATGCACAACAACTTACCATTTTCCCTATAGTCCGCCAGTCAGATCTAAGTTAAACCCCGTAATGTAGCTTGCCTCCTCGCTCATGAGAAATGCTACACCGTTGGCAACTTCTTCAAGACTCCCCAAACGCCGCATCGGTACTGAATTAATCATTTGCTGCTCTACTACTTTAGGATCGGCATCAAAATACTGTGAGCGTACACCCGCCTGCAATTGTGTCTGCCGCGTCCACATCACGCCGGGACCAATCAGCGCAGGCGAGAGCGCATTCACCCGAATGTGGTAGGCAGCCAAGTCTTTTGCTGCTGTCTGAGTTATCCCAATCACGGCAAACTTCGAGGCTGAGTAGGCGAGCATATTTGGAGGACCAACTACTCCTGCATGGCTTGCCATATTGACGATCGCTCCTCCACCAGATTTGCGTAGGTGTTGTGCCGCCGCCTTGAGGACGTGAAAAACTCCGACAACATTGATGTCAATGACCTTTTGAAAATCCTCCTCAGGATACTCGTCGGTTTTGGCAAACACTCCTTGATAACCCGCATTGTTGAAAACATAATCGATCCGCCCAAATTGCTCTACAGCACCAGAAAAAGCTTGAGCAACGTCATCAGAATCGGTGACATTGCAGCGAAAGGTAGCAACTGGAATTTTATAGGCTTCCAATTCGCGAGCAACCTCTGCCATCTTCGCTTCGTTTAAGTCTAGGATTACTACACCTGCACCATCTGCGGCAAAACGCTGTGCAGTAGCCCGACCAATATCACCAGCACCGCCCGTAATCAGAATCGTTTTACCAGCAAAGTCATAGCTTGCTCTACCTGTCATATCTTTAACCCCTTGTGAATATATGTTGCAAATACTCTTGAAGTGTTCAGTATTTAAGGTTACTTAGTATAATTCAATTATTGAGCAATCGCTCAATATTAGGCATAAACTCAACAATTTAATCATCGGATTTTTTTAATATCAAAGGAGTTATGCGATGCGTATCCCCCGCTTCGCTAAATTGCTGGTTGCATTCCTCGTTGGAGTCGTGCTTGTGCAACTGCTGTATGCCTGTGCGACAGGTTCGCAAGCAGCAGGGAAAACAAGACTGACGATCGCTACTGTCAATAATGGCGATATGGTCGTCATGCAAGGGCTTTCAAGCAAGTTTGAACAAGCCAACCCAGACATTCAACTGAGGTGGGTTGTCCTAGAAGAAAACGTGTTGCGCCAACGCACCACCACAGACGTTGCTAGCCAGGGCGGACAATTTGATGTCCTGACAATCGGGTCTTATGAAACGCCGATTTGGGCGAGACGAGATTGGTTAAAACCATTAGATCTACCCGCCAGCTACGACGTAAATGACCTGATAAAACCCATCAGAGAAGGGCTTTCCAACAACGGCAAACTTTATGCTGTGCCGTTCTATGGCGAAAGTTCCATGCTGTATTACCGAAAAGACTTGTTTCAAAAAGCAGGGATTACGGTTCCCGAACAGCCAACCTATTCCCAACTCACAGAATGGGCGAGTAAGGTTCACGATCCAGCCAATGGAGTCTACGGTGTTTGTCTGCGTGGAAAACCCGGTTGGGGCGAAAACATGGGATTTTTGTCCACATTGGTCAACACGTTTGGCGGTCAGTGGTTTGACATGAAGTGGCAACCCACTATAAATACTCCAGCCTGGAAAGAAGCGATCGCCTTCTATGTCGATTTGCTCAACAAATATGGCCCGCCGGGTGCCAGTTCCAATGGCTTCAATGAGAATCTAGCGCTATTCTCGACGGGTAAGTGCGGGATGTGGGTAGATGCGACCGTTGCAGCAGGACTGTTATCCAATCCAAAAGAATCTCAAGTTTATGACAAAGTTAGCTTTGCCCGTGCACCAATTGAAAAATATCCAAACGGCTCGAATTGGATCTGGGCTTGGGCATTAGCGGTTCCAAAAACCTCAAAATCACCCGAAGCGGCTCAAAGGTTCGTTGCCTGGGCAACCTCAAAAGAATACATCCAATTAGTGGCCGATCAAAATGGCTGGGTTGCTGTACCACCAGGTACGCGGACTTCCACCTATAACAATCCCAACTATAAAAAAGCCGCACCGTTTGCTTCGATCGTACTCAGGTCGATCGAATCTGCCGATATTACCCGTCCAGCCGCAAACCCAACCCCTTACAAGGGCATTCAATATGTCGATATTCCAGAATTTCAGGCTATTGGTTCTTCGGTTGGACAAACGATGGCAGCAGCGCTGACTAATCGCCTTTCAGTCGATCGGGCGTTGCAACAATCGCAGAATTCAACTGAACGGTTTATGAAACACACCGGATATATCGAGTAAAAAGAGGGGCTCGGACGTATTTTCAAACCTTTCGATCCCCCCCAGCCCCCCTTAAAAAGGGGGGAGAATGAGCGTCAAAGTCCCCCTTTTTAAGGGGGATTTAGGGGGATCTAAATTTGACGGGGAAGGCAAGAAAAAACGCAAATGCTCGCCCATAAAACTTTCACAATCTAAAATCACAAATCAAAAAATCTATTAAGCTATGTCTTCTTCAGTAGCTGTAAAACATCACCGCGAAACGCCACCCGCCCAGCAACGAAGCAAGCGACAGGCATCAACATTACCCCTGGTTGCGCCTTCCGTCATTGCCTTGCTGCTGTGGATGATTGTGCCCCTAGTGATGACGGTATGGTTTTCCTTTCAGCGGTATAACCTGCTGAATCCAGATGCACGCAAATTCATCGGGATTGAAAACTTCACGTTCATCTTGAGCGATCCAGCTTTATGGACTTCGATCGGCATCACAATAATTCTGGTCGTGTCTGTTCTGGCGATCACGATCGGTCTAGGCACACTTCTGGCAATTCTGTTTGACCAAGACTTTTACGGTCAGGGGATTGCGCGGGTACTGGCGATTTCTCCGTTTTTTGTCATGCCCACAGTCAGCGCCCTAATCTGGAAAAATATGCTGATGCATCCAGTGAATGGGCTGTTTGCTCAATTCACAAGAGGTTTGGGTTTGGGGGCGATCGATTGGTTTGCAGATTTTCCAATGCTTGCCATCATTATCATTGTTTCCTGGGAATGGCTTCCTTTTGCCCTGCTGATTTTGCTGACAGCAATTCAGTCGTTAGATCGTGACCAGCTAGAAGCAGCCCGAATGGATGGAGCAAATGCTCTAGCCTTATTCCGTTTCGTCATGCTACCGCATCTGAGCCGCGCTATTGCCGTAGTCGCCATGATCGAGACGATTTTCTTTTTGACTATCTTTGCAGAAATCTTTGTTACCACAGGTGGCGGACCCGGAGTGGCAACCACTAACCTTGCCTATTACATCTTCCTGAGAGCATTGCTGGAATTTGATGTCGGCGGTGCCTCAGCGGGTGGATTAATTGCGGTAATTCTTGCCAACATCGCGGCAATTTTTCTGATGCGTAGTGTTGCTCGTAATTTGGATACCTAACAATGGCACAAAAAACTTCTCGCCGTTTGCTATTTACCTTGCTCGGCTGGTTTGTCGCTTGCAGCTTGTTTTTCCCAATTTTCTGGATGTTTCTCACCAGTTTCAAAACAGAGGTGGCGGCCGTTGCAACTCCCCCTCAGTTATTTTTCCAGCCGACATTAGAAAATTATGTAGCGATCCAAGATCGGGCAAACTATTTCAACTATGCGCTCAACAGTGTAGCGGTTTCGCTCGGATCGACCCTACTCGCGCTGCTGCTTGCCGTACCTGCGGCTTATGCCATGTCTTTCTTCCCAACCAAACGTACTAAGAGTACCTTGCTGTGGATGCTGTCTACTAGAATGCTGCCACCCGTTGGCGTGCTGGTGCCGATCTACATCTTGTGTCGCAACGCAGGTTTGCTGGATACCCGCATCGGTTTGATTATTATTTACACCCTGATCAATTTGCCGATTGTTGTCTGGATGATTTACAGCTTTTTCAAAGAGGTACCCAAAGATATCCTAGAAGCCGATCGCATGGATGGGGCAAACACACAGCAAGAACTTATTCATGTGTTGATGCCACTGGCATTACCCGGAATTGCTTCCACCGCATTGCTTTCGATCATTTTGTCCTGGAATGAAGCCTTTTGGAGCCTCAACCTAACAACGGCTAATGCCGCTCCTTTAACCGCATTTATTGCCTCTTTTTCCAGTCCTCAAGGATTGTTTTGGGCAAAACTTTCGGCAGCATCAACTCTGGCGATCGCACCCATTTTAATCTTCGGTTGGTTGAGCCAACGGCAATTAGTACGCGGTCTCACATTTGGTGCAGTGAAATAATCATTTGATTTTTAATGATTTAATAGGAGTTTTTCATGTCCACAGTTGCTTTAAGAGATATTCACAAAACATATGCCGATACAGAGATCATCAAAGGCGTCGATCTTGATGTTGGCGATCGCGAATTTGTTGTATTCGTTGGTCCATCCGGTTGTGGAAAATCAACCTTGTTACGCATGATTGCCGGACTAGAGGAAATTACCTCCGGCAAGTTGATGATTGATGGAGAGGTAGTGAATGATGTGCCTCCAGATAAACGCGGGTTGGCAATGGTATTTCAAACCTACGCCTTGTATCCTCACATGACCGTAGCGGAGAATATGGCGTTTAGCCTCCGCCTTGCAGGTGTTCCAAAAGCCCAGCGTTATGAAAGAGCGCGTGAAGTGGCTCAGGTCCTCCAACTGGAACCGCTGTTAAACCGCAAGCCCAAAGAGTTATCCGGAGGACAGCGCCAACGAGTAGCAATTGGTCGTGCCCTGGTTCGCAATCCCAAAGTGTTTTTGTTTGATGAACCACTGTCAAACCTGGATGCCTCCTTGCGCGTGCAGATGCGGATCGAACTTGCCAGCTTGCATGACAGCCTGCAAGCCACCATGATTTACGTGACACACGATCAGGTTGAGGCAATGACGCTTGCCACCAAGATTGTGGTGTTGCAGGGTGGCATTGTAGAACAAGTGGGTTCGCCGTTGGATCTCTACCACCATCCCCGCAATCTATTCGTCGCCGGATTTATTGGTTCACCTAAGATGAACTTTGTCTCGGTTACGGTGACAGCCGTCAATGATTCTGGTATGACTGTCAAACTTCCTGGTGATGCAAGTGTGACTGTTCCAGTGAAGCCTGGAAAGCTGTCGGTTGGAGACAGTGCAACATTGGGAATTCGCCCCGAACACCTGCGACTCGATCGCAATAGCGCAACAGTGAACGGCGAAGTGTTAGTTGTAGAACGACTGGGCGGACAAACCTATCTCTATGTCAAGATTGCAGGTGGAGACACCCTAATCGTGCAAACAGACGGAGATAATTCCAGTCAGTTGCGCGATCTTGTTCCTGTCCACATTAGCGGCGATCTTTGTCATCTGTTTGACTTACAGGGTGAAGCCGTTTCAAAAACTCATCGTCACCACCTAGCCGTTAGTAAATAAATGAACAGCAATACCAGCACCGGCTCAACAATGAAGCTCAATGAAGCATCTCTGTTTCGTTTACCTGGAAACGTGCGCGTACCCAATTACGATCGCCATCAAATTACTAATGGAATTGTGCATATTGGGGTTGGTGGATTTCATCGATCGCACCAAGCGCTTTATCTCGACGATTATTTCCATCAGCATCCTGGTAGTGATTGGGGAATCTGTGGTGTTGGATTGCTCGACTTTGACTATGACAGGCGGATGCGGGATGCGCTTCAATCCCAAGATTGTTTGTATACCTTAGTTGAGCGATCGCAAGATGGCGATCGCGCTCGAATCATCGGTTCAATCACTCGATACCTGTTTGCACCAGACAATCGTCAAGCAGTTATTGAAGCATTAGCAGATCCCAAATGCCGAATTGTTACTCTAACGGTCACTGAAAGCGGCTACTACTACATTGAAGGAAGTGGCAATTTCGATGTAAACCACCCGACGATGCAGCACGATTTGCAACATCCCCACCAACCACTTGGGACATACGGTTTTTTGACAGCCGCACTCGAAAAGCGGCGTAAACAGGGGTTGGCACCCTTTACAGTCTTGTCCTGCGACAATATCCAGGGCAACGGCAACATGGTGCGGAAAATGCTAACGACATTTGCCGAAATGCGCGATCCAGAGTTAGGACGTTGGATTGCTGAACAGGTTGCGTTTCCCAACTGCATGGTCGATCGCATTACTCCGCTGACAACCCCAGCAGATATCGAAATGGTGGCCCAACAGTTTGGTATTGATGATGCGTTTCCATGCGTCGCGGAGCCTTTTATTCAGTGGGTAATTGAAGATACATTTTGTGCAGGCAGACCCGATTGGGAATCCGTTGGCGTACAGATGACTAACGATGTTCATCCTTACGAGATGATGAAAATTCGGCTGCTCAATGCCAGTCATATGTTGATTGGCTATCTCGGCTCTCTGGCAGGTTATACCTACGTTTATGAAGTCATGGCCGATCCCTTGTTTCAGCAAGCAGTCGCTAACCTGATGGATGAGGTGACACCAACGCTTCAACCCGTTCCTGGGATTGATTTAGACGATTATAAAAAGACTCTAATTGAACGGTTTTCCAATCCCAAAATTCGCGATCAGCTTCCGCGCCTGTGCCTGAATGGATCGGCCAAAATTCCTAAGTTTGTTTTGGGATCGATCCGCGATAAATTACAACTTGGAGGTGCGATCGATTACCTAAGTTTGACGATCGCTGCTTGGTGTCAATACCTCAATGGTTATGACGACCAGAACCGTCCTATCCCCATTGATGACCCCTTAGCTGATAGCCTCACTGAACAAGCCCGTTCAGGTAAAACAGATCCCAGACCCTTGCTCAGCCTGGTTGAGATTTTTGGAGATTTAGTACAGTCGCCACGTTTCGTCGAGACTGTTGCTGACAAGTTGCGCAGTTTGCATGAGTTTGGTGCTAAAGGAACGCTTGTCCGATCTTCGCAGGCACAGTAATGGCATTATCAACTTAAGCTGCGATTTTTAGCTTTATAGCTGTTGGCAGTTTCATTAGGACATAGACTATACAGTAGTAGTCTCTCCGCAACCTGTCATGGCAAAACCTTACAGTTATCACTTCCGCCAGAAAGCGATTCAAGCAATTGAAGTCGATAGTATGCAGAAAAGCCTGTGTCAGTAATTCAGGTCAACGGAATTGATTTGTACTACAACATTCAAGGTTCCAGCGAAAACGAGTCATTACTGCTGATAGCGGGGTTTGACAGTGACAGTTCAATTTGGGCTGCAATGATGCGATCGCTAGTTAAGCAGTATCAGGTGCTTCGCTTTGACAACCGAGGAGTTGGGCAAAGTGAAGCGCCAGACAGTCCTTACAGCATCAAACAAATGGCGGCTGATGCAGCCGCGCTGTTGGATTACTTGAGGATTTCTCAAGTCCATGTGGCAGGTCATTCAATGGGTGGACAGATTGCTCAAGAACTGGCTTTGGCATATCCAGAAAAAATCCAAAGTTTGATACTTCTCTCATCTTTGGCAAAGGGAGATGAAAAATTTAATTCACTCATCAATTTGTTTGGCGACTTGACACAGAAATTAGAGGGAACGCTTTATCAGAGGGTTATCTTGCCTTGGCTGTTTACCGATGCGTTTTACTCGATTCCAGGGGTAATGGAACAACTCATCACCTGGATTGAGAATCAACCATTTGCGCCGACACCTCATGGACTATATCACCAAAGCCGAGCTATTCTTGGCAGTGATACCAGCGATCGGCTTGCAAACATTCATTGCCCTACACTCGTTATGGTTGGCAAACAAGACCTTCTTACTCCGGTCAGATTTTCGGAGCAACTAGCTCAAGGTATTCCCAATGCTGAACTAGCTATCATCGAGCAAGGCGGTCACGCCTTTGTAGTAGAGTCGGCGGATACTGTAGCGAAGGTCATGCTTGATTTTCTGGCGAAGCACAGACAACGCATCCTGTAATCCACACAGGAATAACTACTGCTCAGTTGCTTGAAGCGGATGGTGCCCAAATTGTCTATCTGCCCCCCTATTCGCCTGAGTTCAACCGCATTCAATGCTCGGCTTAGTTGAAAAGTCGAATTCGCAAACAGCTACGCCACTCCCATACTTTGCGCGATGCGATGAAAGCCGTTCTTCAGAGAGTGTCCTAATCTCTATGGCGACGGTTATATTTGGCAACAAATCTAATTTTGAATTCTTAACTTTTAAGTATTTGAGGATAACCTAATGTTGCTTGGCATAGATTTAGGAACAGGCTCTGCTAAGGCATTGCTCCTAGCGACAGACGGAACTGCAATAGGTGAAGCGTCAAGCTCTTATCCTGTTCGTGCACCCCACCCCGGATGGGCTGAGTCGCAACCAGAAGATTGGTGGTTAGCTGTTGCCTCGGCTGTGAGGAAGGCTGTAGGAAATCATGCTCAAGAGGTACAGGCGATCGCACTTTCAGGGCAAATGCACGGTGTTGTCCTAGCAGATGAGTCTGGTCAGCCACTGCGTCCTGCTATCCTCTGGGCAGATACTCGCTCTAGTGCCACGCTTAACACTTATCATTCGCTCGATGCCGCTATTCTAGAGCGCTTGGGCAACCCGGTTACGGCTGGAATGGCGGGCCCCACTTTGTTGTGGCTACGAGAACACGAGGCTACTGTCTACAGCGAAGCGCGTTGGGCACTCCAGCCAAAAGATTGGCTGCGGTTACGGATGACTGGAGAAGTCGCAACCGAACCATCTGATGCTAGCGGTACTTTGCTTTACGATGTTGTGTCGGATAACTGGGCTGGGGAAGCAATCTCAGCGCTGAATCTACGTGGTGATTGGTTACCAAAAATTATCCCCTCTAGTGCGATCGCAGGCTACCTAACAACTATTGCTTCAGAGCATCTTGGCTTAAGAGTTGGCTTACCCGTTATCGCTGGTGCTGCGGATACCGCAGCGGCGGCACTTGGTAACGGACTACTAGAGCCTGGTTTGGTTCAACTAACCATCGGCACAGGCGCTCAAATCATTACACCTCGATCGCAACCAATTATCGATCCTCATGGTCGTACACATCTCTATCGAGCCGCCGTACCTAACCAGTGGTACGCCCTTGCAGCAATGCAAAATGCTGGGTTAGCGCTTGAATGGGTGCGAGGTATCCTCGGCTTGAGCTGGCAGGAAGTCTATACTAAAGCGTTTTCTGTTCCCCCAGGATGTGAAGGGTTGACATTTTTGCCATACCTCACAGGTGAGCGAACTCCACACCTTGACCCCTATGTACGCGGGGCATGGGTGGGGCTGGGACTTCATCACACACAGGCGCACTTGATGCGGGCAGCTTTAGAGGGAGTTGCTTTTGCCTTGCGACAAGGTTTTGAGGCACTTGAGGCAACAGGTTTTAAAGCGACAGAACTGCGTTTAGCAGGCGGTGGAACGGCAGAAATGCCTTGGAAACAATTACTGACCGATGTATTGAGAATACCCCTCTATGCAACTACAGTTGCTGCCGCTTCCGGGCGTGGTGCTGCTCTACTGGCAGGTATCGGAATTGGCATATACGCAGATGCTAATGACACCATCAAACTGGCAGCCACACCAACGCTTGCTGCAACTCCGCAATCTGTTAATCCCACCCTAGAAGAGGCTTGGATGCGATATCAAGCGCTTTATCCACAACTTAAAAAAACTTGATAGGAGTTATGCCTCAAGGAGGACGTGCTAGAAGCTATATACAAATTATTCTTAAGCTAAGACTGCTTAATATCAGTCAAATAAAATAACTAATTTTACTACAAGAAGAGGTAGATATTACATGAACATATTAGCTGGAATTAAGCTCCCAAAATCAGCCGAGAGTTCGGATGTATATATACGGTGTAATGAATCTGCATCTATAAACTACCAGGAAGATGACAAAAAAGTTGTTTTATCTCAGGGTGGTGTTGTCTCCTCAAATTCTTACTTTAATTCGTTTTACGAGAGATTTTATACTCAATATACAACTCTTAGCTCTATCTACTATGTGCTGAAACTTGAAGGCGATTTTAAAGTTTCTGTTTACCGAGAATTTGATGGACAAAAAAACAAAGAAATAATTTCTGAAGAGAGCTTTGAGAAATGTCAATTCTCTGATCCTGTAAAAATCTCACCAATAAATCTCCTTCAAGGCAAAAAAGCGGGCAGAATATATTTTGAAATAACTTGTTCTAGTGAACAGGGCGAATTTAAAGGGGCATGGATAGCAACTGATGAAAGTAAAACTAGAGAAGTATCATTGGGGATTGTCATTTGCACCTTTAAAAAAGAGGACTTCATACAAAATACATTAACTGCAATTTTTCAAGATGAATTACTAGAAACCAAGGACTTTAAAGTATTCGTTGTTGATAATGGTAGAACTTTAGATGAAGCTGATTTCGGAAAGCCAAAACTGAGGCTAGTTCCTAATATAAATGCTGGTGGAAGCGGGGGCTTTACCAGAGGGTTGGTGGAAGCTTTAGAGGAAAAAAAATATTCTCATTTTTTGCTTATGGATGATGATATAGAGTTAGAAAGTGAATGTATTTATAAATTATTTCCTTTGTATGAATACGCCAATTCTGATTTTGCTGTAGCGGGTGGACTGCTAAATTTACAAAAAAAGCATATGTTGTATGAAGCAGGAGCATCCTACAACGCCTATTCTAAAAATAGAGGATTTGGGCCTGGGGCATTAATTGCTTTAAATTATAATATCGATTTACGAGATTCTAATTCTCTCAACAGGTTGCTCAAGGAAGAAGATGTAGACTATGGCGGCTTTTGGTTTTTCTCTTTTTCTAAGGAACTGGTTGAACAAACTAAATTACCGCTGCCTTTATTTATCAAAATAGATGATGTAGAGTTTGGTTTAAGAATAAAAGAGTTGGGCAATAACATTGTAGCTTTTCCATCAATGGCGGTGTGGCATCAACCAGCGGCGGCCAAGAATGTAAATTGGGAAAATTATTATTATATCCGCAATGATCTAATAGCTTATTCCATCCATTATTCTCCAGAATATATGGATGCAGTTGAGCATTTGACAAAAGTAATACTTCAGGCTTTAGCAAAATTTGATTATAATCATGTAGAGATGGTTGTAAAAGCTTTTGAAGACTATCTAAAAGGCCCAGATTTTATCAAAAACTCTGATCCAGAAACCTTTCACATGAGCATTGTAAAGCTTAGTAAAAGCTATAATAACCAAAATGAGGTAGATAAATTAGCTGGTACTAACCTTTTGACTAGGTGGTTTAAAGTTGCTGCTGAAGGTATTAATGAATGGTCATCCGTAAGTACACAATGGAAAAGTGCTTCAAAGGAAATGACATCTACTATATTTTGGCAGCAATACCTTGGGCTAAAGAACTAGAATTGAGAGCCTCTATTGGTTGATGGTTGACAGCTTAGGCCGCCAGCAACTCAACGATTCACAACAAAAGCGCCTTGGGATTAATTGTGGTAGTTGAGACTCCCCCGTCACAGCGTAGCTTGATGGGGAATTTTTCCTTCACAGCTTGATGCCAAGTAAAAGCAGTGGCTTTACTTGGTCTTACTCTATTTCCAGAAGCTACGGAGGTATGCCCTACGTCTCAAATTCGTAAACCTCGATCTCTAATGTTTTTAGCTGCATTGATGTTTCTATCATGGTGAGGCCCGCATTACGGCATTCCCACTTTCTGATATCCAATGAAAGCCAATTTACAGCAGATTGCAAGCTTATAGACGGCAATAGCAGCATTTAGAAAACCAGTTAGTTTTTGAGATGTTGAGGATTAATTAAATAAGCGTGCGAAGTGCGACCCTGATTTAGTATCAGATGGAAGCAACTTGAGTTAAATGATGACATAATCTTCGCCCACAACAGCTTGACTGACCTCTGGTTCCGGCTCTACTGGGTCGCTGTAATGAGTGTCAATGTGTCTGATGAAACTTTCTCGATAAGCTTTGAGATGCGAGTTAAGTGCTTCGATATCCTGCTGTCCAGTCGCGAAACTGCTATTTCTTCTAAATTGACCTGATTCTTTAACAAAAGCCATGTCCACTTGCCACAAAGCTGTATCACCCGGGCGATATGACAAATCAACAATATCGTAAGCTGCGAATCCTTGGGACTTCATAAAACTCATTACATCATACATCTGACCGAACAAAGTAACTTCTACAATTACATATTCAGTCTGCTGCAAAATTTCAGTTGCTCCCGCTAAAACATCTAATTCCTGTCCGTCTACATCAACTTTAATTAAATACGGGCCTGACAAGTTTCTTTCCCGGCATATTCCATCCAGGGTAATTGCTGGTATGTTTCTCAAATAAGGATTGCTGCTGTCAGTAACGCGATTTTCAGAAATCGAAGAGTGCAACATATCGGGACTGACGTTGAGGGTAAAAACTCCCGATTCTTTGGTTGCAGCAGCAATAATGTATTCTGCACTTTTGAGCTTGCGGCAAATTTTGGCGAGATAAGGTTCATTTTCAGCGATCGGCTCAATTAGCAAATGTCGCGAATTCGGGAAAGTTTCGTAAAGGTTAAAAGTTCCCAATGCCGCACCGACATCAATCACAGTTTTTGGTTCAAAACCTAAGTTTTTAGCCAGCAGCAAGCTGCCTGACATCGAGTTTCTGAGAGTTCCTGCTTGTTGGTTCACAATTTTTCTCGTAATTTTTTGAAAGTATATAATAAATGTCCAATGTGTGGCATGGTGGGTTGGTTCCTCAATAATCTCAAATATTCCACTATTCTCTACATTTTTTTAGTAACAGGCTTTTGGGCCTGTTCCACAAGACAATTGATTTTTAATGGAACAGGCCCAAAAGCTTCTGGGATTGTTGCTAGATGTTAGCTAACCCAACCTGCTACTGTTTTGCCGACTTCTGCGCCTTGTTTTCCGGTTCAACAGATTGCAAAGCTTCGTCGAGAATTGCCCGTGCTTCTTCGGCTTTACTTCTAGCTTCTCGATAGCGGACGTTAGCTTGAGCGAAGTTTTTGAGAACCTTGAAACCGTCTTTCAAGCGACCAATTTCCTCGGCAGTCACAGCCTCATCTGTAAACAAAATGTCGATCGCCGCCCGGATTTTGAGTGCTTCTTCGCGGGATTCCATGACTTTCAATTTGAGACTTGCCAAATTGCTCAAAATCTGCACAGCTTCAGTAATCGCGTCCTCGCCGTCAGACGCAGCATCTTCGATATCCTTAACTTCAACAAACTGCTTGGGGCCAAATCCCTCCACGAGTTGTGTAGGCAGCTTGCCCTCATCCATGAGATCCATCAGCCGATCCATCGCTTCTTCGCGGGCTTTGGCTGAATCTTTCCCTTTGACAGTTAAAATAATTTCGGGGCTTTGAGGAAGTGTATAGCGAACCATATTTTGACAGCCTGTGCGCGAAAACAATTGAATGATATTTTATCTTTATTCGATCGCCAGTTGCAGCTATCAATCTGCTCCATTACCAACCGCTTGCCAAAACTTGACACATATACACTCAAAAGGAACCCTCGACAATGAAAGATAAATTTCTTAACTTTCTCAACTTGCTTTTAGTAGCTGATGTATTTTTCGTGTTTGCCATTTTTGGCTGGTTTACGATCGCAGTAGCGGGTCGATCGACCGGGGTGAATCTCGGTTTTGATTTGTGGTACAGTCTCTGGCAGCCCGTATTTAATCCCGCCCTCGGAATTCTGATGGGCGGTGCTATTCTCAGCGGTATAATTAACCAAGTTTCTAAACGCCTCAATCCCAAGTAAAATTGATGTTTTGTTGGAGACGGTGATTGGCTGTGCTACTTAGTTGCCGATCGAACTTGTATGGTGCGTCAGAGATGAGGCACTAAATTAGGTCGATTAAGCTTGAAAATAAATAAGTAGTCAAAAGCGAGTGAAACGCTCCCCTAAGGAGCGATATCTTATGAAAGCCATCACAAAAGTTATGATAGCTTTACATTCTGTAACAGGGTAAAGTTTATTTTCGCCTACCTATTTACGTCGAAAATAAGAATTGGACGATCGGACTCTAAAAATATCAACTCATGTTCTGAGTAGCAAAAGTCGGACATTAATTATGGGAGAACAAAAATGTATCGGTATCCTCACCAGCGGAGGTGACTGTGCAGGTTTAAACGCAGTTATTCGAGCCGTTGTCCACCGCGCAACGGGAACTTACAATTGGAAAGTGATGGGGATTCGTCAAGCCACCAACGGATTGATGAGTCGTCCCCCTCAAGCAATTCCCTTGGATATTGAGAAAGTAGACTCGTGGCTCACCATTGGCGGTACGATGCTAGGCACGACAAATAAGGGCAACCCTTTTGCTTTCCCGATGCCTGATGGGAGTCTACGCGATCGTTCTGACGACATTATCGAAGGCTATCATCAACTAGGTCTGGATGCCTTAATTGGTATTGGTGGCGACGGTAGTCTCGCCATTCTCAGGAAGATTGCTCAACACGGCAATTTGAATTTAGTTGCTATTCCTAAAACTATTGATAATGATGTCGGAATTACCGAGCGTTCCATCGGTTTTGATACTGCTGTCAATATTGCTACTGAAGCACTCGATCGCTTGCATTTTACTGCGGCCAGTCACAGTCGCGTTATGATTGTTGAAGTCATGGGACGCGACGCCGGACATATTGCGATCAGTGCCGGAATTTCTGGGGGAGCTGATATAATTCTGATACCCGAAATCCCTTACACAATTTCCCAAATCTGCGCTCAAATCCAAGAACGCCAAGACCGGGGAAAAAACTACTGTTTAATTATAGTAGCGGAGGCAGTTCGCACTGAAGAAGGCGAATTAGTAATGCACACAAATCGCTTAGGTCAAAGTCGATTAGGCGGAATTGGTCAGTATTTAGCTGATACAATCTCTGAGTGCAGCGGTGCAGAAACTCGCGTCACTGTTTTGGGACATATTCAACGCGGAGGAACTCCTTCATCGCTAGAAAGATTAATTGCTTCTGCTTTTGGCGTCGCAGCAGTTGATTTAATTGCCGAAGAGAAATACGACTGCATGGTATCTTGGCAAAAGCGGGAAGTTGTGAGCGTTCCTCTGGAAGATGCGATCGCCAAATACAGACCTGTAGAATTCGATGGTACTCTGGTTAAAACGGCTCGCGGTTTGGGAATTTGTCTGGGAGACTAGACAATTACCCGTCTGATTTCTCAAAGATTAACAATTTGTAGTCAGGGCTAAAGTCCTTTCTTTCTCAACTCAACAGCAAAGACTAAAGTCCTTACTACAAACATTTTGCACTTGTGAAAAAGGTTTAGGGTGTAATCCGCCCAAAAGTCGCATCGCCCGCCTGCCAGTTTGGATGCCGCAGAGGTACGATGGAATATAGGGAAGGGAGGCCAAGCCCGGTAAGGTTAAGCTTGGCGAAAATACCCACAGGAAGGGAAAAATGACACTTAACTTGCGGCGACCGATTTTAATTGGGGGAATAGGACTTTCAGCAGCGCTGTGGCTGTTGGAAACTCTACAGCATTCGGGTTCAGAAATGGGCGAAACGGCACTCATCGGCTTGGCGGCTGCCGGTGCGGGGTATTGGTGGTGGAAACAACAATCCCCCAAACTCGAACTCGCACTCCCGCAACCCCTAGCGAACAGGGAAGCAGCCGAAAAAGCGATCGCGGCTTCGGAAGCAGCAATTAATTTGCTAGCCTCAGAAGCTCAAAACTCCGCAAATCCAGCTAATCTAACAGCAAAGCTCGATCGGCTCAGAGCCGAATTAGACAGACAAGATTTACGGATTACCGTAACTGGCGGCAAAGCTGTCGGCAAAACTGCCTTAATTCAAGTTTTAAATTCTAATTGGGCCTCTCAACACCCGCAAAAGCTTAGTTTACAAGAAACAGCACCGCTGTTTGCTAATACAACTGCCGATGCCAAAATTAACGGTGATTTAGTGCTGTTTGTGACAGCGGGCGACATCACGGATTCCGAATTTAAAACATTATCTCAGCTAGCTTCTGCCGGTCAGCGCGTGCTGTTAGTCTGGAACAAACAAGACCAATATTTGCCAGAACAGCAGTCGCAGGTTTTGCACTCTTTGCAGCAAAGAATGGAAGGCATATTGGGGACAGAAGATATAATTGCGATCGCAGCTTCTCCCAATTCTATTAAAGTGCGCCGACACCAAGCGGACGGCACATTTCAAGAACGCATCGAAAATCAAGTCTCTCAACTTGAGCCACTGACGGAAAGATTGACTAAAATCTTAACTGAAGAACGGCAACAGTTGGTCTGGGCTAGTGCAGTGCGCGAAGCTGCAAGTATCAAATTAGAGGCGAAAACCTTCTTAAATGCAGTCAGGCGCGATCGGGCACTTCCCATTATCGAACAATATCAGTACATCGCCGCCGCCGCCGTTTTTACTAACCCGGTTCCAGCTTTAGACTTGCTAGCAACAACCGCCATCAGCACCCAACTCGTAATCGACCTCGGCGCCATTTACCAGCAAAAGTTTTCCTTAGAGCAAGCTAAGACAGTAGCAGCAACGTTGGCTAATCAAATGTTCAAATTGGGATTAGTAGAACTGTCTACTCAAACTATTACTGGACTGCTGAAAAGCAATGCTGTCACCTATGTAGCAGGAGGCGCGGTGCAGGGAATTAGTGCAGCATATTTTACCAGAATAGCTGGACTGAGTTTAATTGAATATTTCCAAAGTCGAGAATTGGAAACTGCTGCCACAGGCATTTTAAATATTGACCAGTTGACTAAAACTTTGCAAGCAGTATTTACGCAAAATCAGCAAGTTTCCTTCTTGCAATCTTTCGTCAACCAAGTGGCGAGTCGCCTTTCATCTCAGGTATCTGGGCCCGAAACCGTTAAGTCGGCGGTCAATTAGAAGTAGCCCAGCATCTGATGTTGTTAAATTCGCTCGATCGCCCATGATATCCGTAGGGACACGGCAGTGCCGTGTCCTAGCCGCAGCCCATTAAGAAACAGTTAATTCAGCGGTCAATTAAAATTAGTCCAGCATCTGATATTAAATCCGCTCAATCGCCCAGGATATCTGATATTAAATCCGGTCGGTTGCCCAGGATATCCCTAGGGACACGGCAGTGCCGTGTCCCTACCTAATTCCCCAATAAAAAATTATAAATTTATAAAAAATTGTATTAAAATAAGAAATAGGATTTATAATTCGACGATCAATTATACCTGCTTAAAAAAGCCGATCGCCAATGGCTGACAATTCCCTTCAAGAAAATCGCTTATCCCTTGCCCGCGCCAGTTTGCGCGAAGCCCTGGCGCGCTATTCCCACCTCCGCCAAGGGAAAAGAAACTCGAATAATACAGAATTAGAAGCGGCGCTGCAATATCAGTTAGATATCTTAACTTCCACCTCAGAAAAACTAGACCACAACATAATCCGCATTGCTACTTTCGGCCTAGTCAGCCGCGGCAAGTCAGCCGTATTAAACGCGCTTTTAGGTCACAAAATTCTGCAAACAGGCCCTCTCAACGGCGTGACTCAGTGGCCGCGTTCCGTGCGGTGGAGTGTGCCTTTATCCTTCCTTGACAGCGACGAATCCCCCCAGCCCCCCCTTGCCAATGAGGGGAAAGGAGGGGTGCAAGTTGAATTAATCGATACTCCCGGACTTGATGAAGTTGGCGGCGAAGTGCGCGGCGAAATGGCGAAACAAGTAACTCGCCAAGCTGACTTAATTCTGTTTGTCGTTGCAGGGGATATCACCCGCACTGAATATCAAGCACTGTGCGAATTGCAAACAGCTCAAAAACCGCTGATTTTAGTTTTTAATAAAATTGACCTTTATCCCGAATTAGACAGAAAAGCTATTTACCAAAGTTTGCAAGCGCTGGGAAATTCTGAAGAGTTAGCAGCCGCTGCGGTAACAGAGGAAACAGATAGCGAAAATTTGTCCGATCGCCCAAACAACTCCTCCGAGAAATCTACTGCCAAACCACCCGCTAAAACTGCCAAATCTTTAGAAATAGTCATGGTAGCCGCCGAACCGGCACCGGTGCAAGTGCGGGTGGAATGGTCTGATGGAAGAGTCACTAACGAATGGGAGTCGCCGCCCGCGCAGATAGACGAACTCAAACATAAAATTCTCACAATTCTTAACAGAGAAGGTCGATCGCTCCTCGCTCTCAATGCTTTAGTTGAAGCTAGAGATGCCGAAGCAAACATAGCCCGTCACGTTCTCAAATTGCGACAAACAGAAGCCGAAGATTTAATCTGGCAATTTGCAAAATATAAAGCTTTGGCAGTCGGTTTAAACCCAGTGGCATTCTTGGATGTAATGGGAGCAAGTGTCGCAGATTTAGCCTTAATTCGCTCTTTATCCAGACTTTACGGTTTACCTATGACTGGTTACGAAGCCGGGAAACTTTGGCAGACTATTTTCTCCAGTGCTGGCGGCGTACTTTTGGGAGAATTGGGTAGCAGTTTTCTGTTGGGATTTGGCAAAAGTGCGGCGGCTGCGGCCCCGCACATCGGCTTTTCTACTTTTGCCGGAGTAGCTGTCACTCAAGCTAGTTTAGCAGCTTACGGAACCTACGCTGTCGGTCGCGCTGCCCAAGTTTATTTAGAAAAAGGCTGCACCTGGGGCCCCCTGGGACAAGATACGGTAATTCAAGAAATTCTCGCCACCATCGAGCGTAATACAATTATCGATCGCTTGCAGCAAGAGTTTAAAATATGACACAAACAACAGCCATTACTGAAATCATCCAAACTTTAGCAGATGTTGAATCTCGATTCAATATTACGCGAACTGAATCCGAGGGATTTTTCCCAGAATGGTATGCAGATTTACCCGAAATTACAGAAGTCGATAAAGCCGCTCTCAATTTAATCCGGCGGCGATATCTTTATCATTTAAATGATGGAAGCCTTACAGAAGGAACCGTTACACTAATCATGGGTTCGCCTCTATTGGAACGAGCGGGTTTTTACGATCCACCTTTTAAAATGATGGCGGAAAAATCTGTACAAATTGTTTTAGATGACGAAGATGATGAAGTAGAAACTCTCAAGGGACGGATTGATGTTTTAGTGATGCAAAACCAGTTTTGGGTGACACTCTTAGAGTCGAAGCGCACCACCATTTCAGTAATGTCTGCACTTCCCCAAACACTAGCATACATGACCGCCAATCCCCGCAAGGATAGACCGAGTTTTGCTGCGATGACAAATGGCAGTGAAATTGTATTCGTCAAACTAGACTTTCAGAATCCGCCTAAATATGACTTATCAAGAATATTTTCACCTGTTCCTCTAATGAACGAACTTTATACGGTTCTTCAAGTCTTGATAAAAATTGGTCAACTGATATCAATTCCGGTGGCACCGGAATAATATAAACGGAGGACACGGCAGTGCCGTTTCCCTACCGCGATTAATTGTAGGGACACGGCAATGCCGTGTCCTGATTGTGGGTAATATTAATTCCGATGCTACCAGATTTGATATGATTCCCAATTCTTTAATCGAAAATCGAAAATCGTATTACCGTCTCGCGATTCTCACACCTTCCCTAAAATGTGCGATCGTCGCAATTACCGCTATAGAAAAGTAAAATATTCTAATCAGCCAAAAACAAACCCGCATTGACCAAGAAACAATAGTCGGAGCAATACCTGTGAACTGTACAAATCTGGAATTAACTTTTTTTTCAAAGCTGTCAAGGTCTTTCATCTCCGATTGTTTCGTCGGAATAACCGGAAACTGACCAGTATATACGTAATAACCGATAAAACCTGACAATCCTACTTTTCTATTCAAAAATGAGTTAGTTAATGTTGCAGTTTCTGGAGGCGATAATTTATCCGATTCTCCTACTTTTTCCAGCCAAGAATTATATCTGATGGCTGGCGTAATCATGAACACTAAGGGAACTATAACTATCAACAAAGCTGCACTAATTTTGCGACCGTATTTAGGGTGTAGAAGATTTGTCGCCACACCCACTCCCATACCGATAAATGCAAATATCAATATATTTAACAGTTCAATAATTTCGATGCCCCTCAACAAATCACCGATTATCAGAATTGTATATAATAATTTGTCTGCTAGTAGCAGGGCGACCCACTTGATCAGCATTGAAACGCCTACAATAGTAGCTACAATCGCCACATACCCGATGGCACCTAGAACGTAGAGTAAAATAGAACCGACTTGTTTTAATGACTGCATGGAATTATTCACTAACTGAAAGTTCAGGAGTCGGATTGACCAAAAAATTTCAAATTTTAGAGCAATCTGGAGTTCCAAATTTGATTTTTAAAATTGATTAGCTTGACATCTTGAAATCAATCTAAAATCTACAATCGATCGACAAGTTCGCGCGCGGCCGCTTTGGTAACTTGTGCGATCCGTTCCTTCACAACACTCTCTTCGATCGCCCTCGGCTCTGATTCCTGTTCGCGATCGATCCCCAACCATAAAAGATACTCGATATTACCGGCCGGGCCAAGTAAAGGCGACCACGTTAAGCCGCGTTCCTGCCATCCTAAAGCTGTGGCTGCCTTCCACACTTGAAAAATCGCATCGGCTTGAGTTGCTGAGTCTCTCACTACGCCTTTTTTCCCGACTCTCTCGCGCCCTACCTCAAACTGCGGCTTTACCAGCAACACAGCTTCTCGCGGTGGTGCCAACAATTCCCACAGCGCCGGTAAAATCTTATCCAGGGAAATAAACGACACATCTACTACCGCCAAATCTGCTCGCTCAGAGTCGCCGTAAAGCTCAGTAGCAGTCATGTACCGCAAATTGGTGCGTTCTTTCAAAATTACCCTCGGATCGTTGCGCAAGCCCCAATCTGCTTGACCGTAGCCAACATCTACGCCGTAGACTAGGGCGGCGCCGGCTTGCAGGAGACAGTCGGTAAAACCGCCTGTGGAAATGCCGCCGTCGAGACAAATTCTGCCTGCAACTGGAATAGCAAAAACTTCTAAAGCTTTGGCTAATTTGTCGCCGCCTCTAGAAACATAGCGCGATCGCTCTTTGATCTGAATTTTTGCTGCAATATCAACCTCAGTGCCCGGTTTGTCAACTACCTGTTGGTTGATGGAGACTTTTCCCGTCCGAATCAATGCCTGAGCTTGCTGTCTGGAACTGCACAAATCTAGGCTGACCAATAAAGTGTCTAGTCGCTGTTTAGCCAAGGTTTTTAATCTGTACGGATAGGGTTAAGAACAGTACCAGATTAGCACTTACGCACAAGCCCGACTGCTGATTTTTGGCGACCATTTTGGTTTTGCGCTCATTGAGGGGCGATCGCCCCCACCTCACATTATGTGACTGAGATCGCTCTGATTGTGTAGTTGGATCACAGATATACCTTCATAAAATCACACAAAAATTTGTGCTACTAGCGGATGATTTATATGTAGCTAAAAGCGCTACAAATACCATCAGGGCGATCGAGCATGAAAACAATTAACTTTCCTATCAGAAATGCGGGCAATTGTCAAGAAAATCCCCTGGCCTTCATCAGCGGTGATATCATTCACATTCTTTACCCCAACGGCGAAGTAGAAGCAAGAACCGCCGAACAAGTCGATCTCGGTCAAACCAAAAATCCCCTGGACAAATGCCTCGTGTGGGGATGTGTTGGGGATTTTTAACACCAGTTTCAAGAAAGAATGCAATTATAGGGAAGCTCCAAACCCTTAATTCATAAGTCATTCCCAATTATTCAAATCTTTAATCTCAAATTTTTAATCTCAAATCTTTAATCTCAAATTTTTAATCTCAAATTGTCTAACCCATAAAAAAAGATCGCTTGGAGGCTGTGAGGCCAAAAAAAGCGATCGATCCAACTGCTACTAACTGCAAGCCACAAGTGCAATTTGCTGTTAAAAGAAGTAGCAAATTGACTTAAATATCTTGTTCGCTCAATTCGCGAATCAAGTAATCAAAAGGCTGCTCCAAAAAAGACCCTACAGACAAGCCAGCAGATGCCACCTGAGCCTTAACCATCTCCTTCATAATGCCAATTCCCATCACCGTCGGGCCAATGGGAACGCTGAGAGAATTGTAAGTTTCGCGCAAACCTTGCAGCACGCGCTCGTCGAGTACGTCGGTACTTCCGGCCACCAGGGCGTAAGTAGCATAGCGCAAGTAGTAGTCCATATCCCGCAGACAAGCCGCGTAGCGGCGAGTCGTGTAGGCATTTCCGCCCGGACGGATCAATTCCGGCTGTTCGGCAAATAGCTGAATACCAGCTTGCTTGACAATTGTCGCAGCATTGCTGTTAATCGCCGCCGCAGCCTGTACCCGTGCCGTGCCTGTTGCAAAATAAGATTTCAACCGATCGATACCATCTCGGTCTAAATACCTACCAGCAACATCATAATTTTCAATCAGGCTCGTCACTGCATCGCGCATAAGTTTCTCTCCCAAAAATCTTTATCAATACTTTGCTATCTGAGACAGACCGCCTATTGTAGACTACTACAAATCGGCGTTTGATTAAGATTTGAGATAGGATTTTCACGAAGGGTAGTCTATCCCCGGCAAACGACCGCAAAATTCAGCCGTTTGCCTTGTATCTTCAGCCGAAAAATCGACAGGGCAAGAATCTCGAACTGCCCGACTGCACTGGGCCCCTATTTCTAAATTCTGTAGCCCTAGATACAAAATAGTGGGTACTGAAGGCCTACGATCGCCCAAACAGTATGAAATCGGCCGATCGCCAAGACACAACCAATATCAGGAGTAAGTCATGTTCCAGACGCCCCAAGAAGCCTTAAATTACATAAAAGAAAATAAAATCCAGATCGTTGACCTAAAGTTCATCGATATGCCGGGGATCTGGCAGCACCTTTCCCTGTACCACGACCAAATCGACGAAACCGCATTCACAGACGGCGTACCCTTCGACGGTTCCAGCATTCGGGGCTGGAAAGCCATCAACGAATCTGACATGACGATGGTCATCGATCCGACAACCGCTTGGATTGACCCGTTCATGGCAGAACCAACCATCAGCTTCATCTGCAGCATCAAAGAACCACGCACCGGGGAACCTTACAGTCGCTGTCCCCGCACCATTGCCCAAAAAGCCATAGACTACCTGCTTTCCACCGGTCTCGGCGATACAGCATTCTTTGGCCCGGAAGCAGAATTCTTCATTTTTGACGACGTTCGCTTCGACCAAACCCAAAATTCCGGCTACTATTACGTAGATTCGATCGAAGGTCGCTGGAATTCCGGCAAAGAAGAAGCAGGCGGCAACCTCGGCTACAAACCGCGTTACAAAGAAGGTTATTTCCCAGTAGCACCAACCGATACCTCTCAAGACATGAGAACGGAAATGCTGCTGACAATGGCAAAATGCGGCGTACCCATCGAAAAGCACCACCACGAAGTCGCCACCGGCGGTCAATGCGAACTCGGTTTCCGCTTTGCAACTTTAGTACAAGCCGCTGACTATCTGATGACTTACAAATACGTCATCAAAAACGTCGGCAAAAAATACGGCAAAACCATCACCTTCATGCCCAAACCGCTGTTTAACGACAACGGTTCCGGGATGCACGTTCACCAGTCGATTTGGAAAGACGGCCAACCTCTATTTGCAGGCGATCAATATGCAGGTTTCAGTCAAATGGGACTGCATTACATCGGCGGCATTCTCAAGCACGCACCGGCACTTTTGGCACTCACCAATCCCACGACCAATTCCTACAAGCGTTTAGTTCCCGGCTTTGAAGCGCCTGTAAACTTAGCTTACTCTCAAGGGAATCGATCGGCATCAGTGCGGATTCCGTTGTCGGGAACCAACCCCAAAGCCAAGCGGTTAGAATTCCGCTGTCCCGATGCCACTTCCAACCCCTATTTAGCATTTGCAGCCATGCTGTGCGCCGGCATAGACGGCATTAAGAATCAAATCGATCCGGGCGAACCTTTGGACGTGGATATCTACGACCTTTCCCCTGAAGAATTGAGCAAAATTCCTTCAACTCCCGGTTCCTTGGAAGGCGCTTTAGAAGCTTTAGAAAAAGACCACAGTTTCTTAACTGAAACCGGGGTATTTACCGAAGACTTCATCCAAACATGGATTTCCTACAAACTCGACAATGAAGTCAACCCGATGCGGCTGCGTCCTCACCCCTACGAGTTTGCTTTGTACTACGACTGTTAGATAGTTAATAATCCAACCTGAACAATTGAGAATTCTGATTGTTTGTCGTTGATGTCTAATCGAAAAAAAGGTTGCCCTTGCAGGCGACCTTTTTTAATAATTTATGCGAACTCAAAATTTTATATCAAGTCCGGTGGCATCCTTCGTGTATTGATCTGTGAGCGTCCATAACCGTGCTGTACTTCTTCAATTTGGTTAACTCACACTAGCTTCTGAGCTAATCTTTGATAGACCTGCGCTCTAGGGTAGCTCTGTCTCCTCCAACAAAAATTTTTCAGCGACTTGAGAACCATACAGATGGGTTAACAACGTTGGCAACCATTTATTTCGAGTGATATCTGGGGGATTCACACCACAATCCAACAGAAGGTCTCGCAAACGCTTAAACAAACCATACACCTGCTTGTCTAAATCCGGGACATATCCTCGAATCTCTTCGATAAACTCTAGCGATCCACCCAGCAATCCAAAACCTTCATGTGATTTCATCAGCCCCCACTTACCTTGGGCTGAATAGATAACGCTGTCTGAAGTATAAGGATTTATACCCAACCTCGGTCCAATTAGCCTATCTTCTTCTGTTCCAGAGTACCCCTCAAGAAACTCTGATAATGGGATATAACAGTGAGCGGGTCCATTCTCTGGATATCCTGTCGATATTAGTGAGATATAGCAGCCTGTATCACCTAATTTTACTGCTGCATTAATCAGTGCGTCAATCAGGAGAAGGTCATTTTCACCGTCACAAGGATAGATAATTGTACGTCCTATCACCTGTGATGAAAAAGGTTCCTTAAACGGATTGTCGTGAACAAAAACTTTCCGAAGAAAAGGCTCTGCTTCTAAAAGAAATTCATCTTCAGTGAGAGTGTGCATATAATTGAGTCTTGTGATTATTTCCATCAAGTCCATAATCTCACATCTCAAATGCTCAAATCGGATGACCGTCTATCCGCCTTGCTGGCGCGGTGTTGCTGTTGTGGTAAATTAGCAATTTGCAGCAATTAGCAACTAGCAGATAATGTCTGATATTTTTGTGATGGTACGCAATCAAAATAACATGGCAATGACTTCAGTTGATGGCATTGCCTTCATTACTTTACTAAATCGAGACGGACGGGTACTGGCCGAGGAGACAGTGGCTTTGATGGAGGCAGATGCGGGATTTGATGACTTGGCAGCAGGGCAATATACTGTAATAGTTAGGCATGAACGGGTTGAACCGCGATCGGCCACCTGGGATGTCACAATCACCAATGAAGATCAAGTAATCATACTGACATTTGTCTATCTAGAACCCGAACGGGTACTGCTTCGCATCCTAGCTACAGTTGAAGAGAGACTATAATCATGACAGCTAAAGTTATTCCATCACAGTCAATTAAAATGTTTCGCTATCGAGTACATTTCTTGGCAAAAGACCTTTGGAAAGAGAAAAACCCAGTTGGTCGGATGAATCTGGCTTTACAGTTAGCGGATGCGGCGACAACGCTGGCTAGACTGGAAGTGGAGGAGATGCACAAATTTAAACAAGAGCCTGCTAGCCTTGAGGCTTCAGACTCGACGGAACCTGAAAAGTTTTGAGTGCGTGAGATTGCTTTGGGAGCCTCGCGGAACGCTTGCGTAAATGACAAATCAAAACTATTTTAGTCGATCGATCTGCGAGTAAAAAAATTGTATGTATAAAATTCAATCTGCCTGCAACACAACAACTTTCAGCCTTGCGAGGTAATTGGTTGTCAAAAAAACTGCGTTACACTTGTATAAGTATCTTTATAAAACAACATAAAAGCATGACTGTTGCCTATCCCCGCAAGCTGCGCAACGCAATGGGAGCGCGCGAGATTTTAGCTCGAGTAGTGCACGATCGCGAACTGCACCTGATCACCCTCAACCGCTACCGCTACAGCGAACAGCGCAGTTGCAAAGACCTCACGGACGTGATCGAACGGCTCGACGGCGAACCGGCCGAACTCGTGCGCGACCTCTCCCGCCACATTTCCGACGAAGCGCGACACGCTATGTGGCTCACCGACTTGCTGGTAGACTTGGGCCAAAATGTGGGAACGCCGCCGGGAATCTCCTACATTGACGAATTTGACCGCCTGCTGGACAAAGAGCAATACAACCCGAAAAGCAACCTCGATGACAGTATAATTGCAGGCTTAGTCGCAATCAATGTCACGGAAAAGCGGGGCTGCGAATACTTCTCAGCGCACATCCACGCGCTCAAACAGGCTCCCCAAACCGCAGAAAACGTCAAAATCCGCGAAACTATCGAAAAGATTTTTCCCGAAGAAGCTGGTCACGTCCGCTGGGGCAACCGCTGGCTCGCCCAAATAGCTGCCAAAAGCCCGGAACACCGCCAGAAGGTGGAACAGGCAAAGCGCAAGTATGTGGCGATCGAACAAGCAGCATTTGAATCGGGAATGGATATCATGCTGGGGGCAGAACTCCGCCGCGTCACCCGCCTCGTGGATATTGCCAACACCATGCCGATGTGGGAACGCCCGCAATACCTGATGGAACGCTTGCCCATGACCCTGCTGGCCCCGGATCTGCAAATGACCAGAGTCGATGTTGCTCAGCGGGCCTGGAACCGCGACCCGCAGGCATTTGTGGAGAAACTTGTGCCGATGTTCCTCAACGGCTTGAATACCATTGAGAAGAAGCCTGCCCCGGCCAAGCCCAAGGCTTAAACACTGGCGAGGGCTTGTGCGCGGAGCGACTAGAAACCAGGTTTCTTCCTGCCTGTCTCGTTGAGGGGCGCGATATTTCTGCGAGAAACCGGCTTTCTTTTCTAGAACTTACGCACGGGGTGTCATCACCTTGGTTTCTTCCCTGGGGAGCGAACTCAAAGCGTAAGTTTTTGTCAAGAAAGCCGGTTTATCAAGGTTTTTGTGTGTAAGTCCTATTTTTGTAAGTCCTAAATAGGAAGTAAACTGATTATTGGAATAGTTTTCCGTCTAAATATAATCATGACTAATAGCGAGCCGAACATACAAACAGCTTCCACAGAAAGCCTCTCAAGTGAAAGTGCGATCGCCTCCGAGCAGGTCGAAAAAGCCACAGCCGTCACCTATGCAGAAGAAATTGAAACTGTCATCGCCAGCATGGCTGTAGACCAAAAAGTGATGGTCGGTCAAAGTGAAGCTGGCGGACATCTTTGGAAGTTTAAGTACGGCAGTGTTGAAGTGTTCGTGCAACTCACCGGCGAAACCGAAGATGATACTTTGACTGTTTGGGCTTTTGTACTGCAGTTGCCGGCGAAGAATGAAGCTCAATTAATGCGGAAAATCCTAGAAATGAATTGGCTGTCTACTTTGGAATCTCATTTTGCCATTGTTGACAATCAAGTTGCGGTAGTATCGACTCGGACGATCGCCGAAATCTCCGCTGGGGAAATTTCTCGGGTTATTACTATTGTCGCCACTATCGCCGATGATAATGACGATATTCTGCAAGCAGAATTCGGTCAGTAGTCATTAGGGTGCGCGACTTTTGAGCGAGCCACACTCCGCTAAATTATTGGCCGTCGCGCACCTGACATTTAAGTAGCGTGCGCGAGTTTTGGGTCTATTTATTTAAAGAGAAATGGTTTTACAGATGAAGCCATACGCTCTAATTCTCGTTTGTTGTGTTTGAGGAGATTATGTCCCCATAACTCATTTGTGTTGTCAGAACAATCTTTCGCAAGAGCTTCTCCAATCTCCTCAAAATTCTTGTTGAGGTCTGTCCTTAGATTCTCTGGTTCAGATAGCACTCCCAGCACGAATACTCTTGCTTTTAGATCATCTGGAATATGACTTTCTACATAAGTCAACCGATTTTCCTGATCGTCGAAATCAATGAGTAAAACCATCATTCTTTGTGGTAATTGTCGCATTTCAGACGCATACTTCTTCGTGAATTCCTCCACAGTTTTTTTCCAACCACCAGGAAGTGGCAGGACTTTAACAGCACGGTTATTAAGGTTTGGCGCAAGAAGAAATCCGTTGGCAATCTGGCGATTAGCATCATCTTCGGCCAACACATGAATGTGCGGTTGATACTTATTACTCATAGCTCTATGTCGCCACCAATCAAGGCATTTATCAGGTCGCCTTTAACAGACATCTCACTCAGCGGTCTGACTAAAGTTGGCTCTAAGTGGCTTTTGCGATCTAATACAAAGGTATTTTCATTTGAAAACTTGCGGATTGCTTCAGGATTATGCGATGTCACTAAGATTTGACCGCTATTTTTAAATGAGCGTCGCAGAGACATTACAAAATGTCCCACCTCCGATAAGGATAGATAGTTATCTGGCTCGTCCCAAAAGCAAAAAAGTGGGCCATAAAATTTATTAGCAGCCAAGACAACAGCGCAAAGAAAAAAGCATTTCTCCCCGTCAGATAAGTCATTAAATTCAATACTCAGATTCGCATTATTTGCTTCAAACCGAACAATCATGCTTTTCGAGTCTTTGCCGATTAGTTCATTCAGAAAATCCTGAATGTCAGGCATGACTTCTCGCAGATATTTATCAACCTGTGTGTAGGCGGCAGGATAGCGACTCAGTAAGCCCGAAACCCACTCCCCAAAGTTTGAGCCATCTCGCTTTGGCTCCAAAGTTTCACCGTTGGAGTCTCCAGTAATCAAGCTGGGAATCGGGGCTAAAATGATCGTGCGAGCCAGCCAAGTCTTGAAAATATGAAGCGGATCAGTCTCAGATTGCTCCTGAATTACGGGCAGGGCAACAAGATGCCAATCTACCCGAAACTGAGCTTCACGATTTGGGGAGCTGGTGTGAAGAGTGACTTGGGCTTCTTTTCGAGAGTAAATTGGATCTCCTGCAACTAGCAGTTGCTCTTCCAAAACTCGCAGCTCTCTAAATTTTTCTGGTAAATCTAAGGCAAGGACATATTTGTATAATTTATCTTCGAGTAATACTTCTATTTCAAACCGGATCGGAACATCAGACCTTCCACGAGCGAAATCTTTCGAGCTAATAAGGTTAAGTTTTTCAAGGTCGCGCATTCTATTGATGCCTCGACAAATCTTCTGAAGGACTTCTAATGCAGAGGCAGTAGTTGATTTACCTGCACCATTTTTTCCAATCAAGAGAGCAGATGGCATCCCCTTTATGGGCAGTTCAAAGTTTTCTAGGCATCTGAAGTTGTGTACATATAGTCTTTGGAGCATAGCAAAACAATTCCAAGCAGTGGGGAGTGAAAAAACTTTTTAAACTTTTTGAAGTGCTTAATTAGGGAATAGGCATTGCCATAAACTTCCAAAAAGTTCGGGTGCTTTTCTGAGCTAGAGACGGATGAGTTGCCGAACAATTAATCCCCGCCGCCAACTTTTACCTCCAACGTCAAAAAACACCACTGCCCCAAATTTACTCCGTACTTAAAACTTAATATGCAGGGCCTGCGATCCAAGCAATAGTGATTCCCAGCCCCAAACCTACAAGCACTTGAAAAGGAGTGTGTCCCAACAACTCTTTGAGGCGAGCCTCATTAAGGTTGTGATCTTCCTCAAAAAACTCGTCAATAATTTGGTTGAGGATGCGAGCTTGCTTGCCTGCGGCTTGGCGGACGCCTGCTGCGTCGTACATCACAATAATTGCAAAGATCGCAGCGATCGCAAAGTCCGGACTTTCCCATCCCATCGTTTGTCCGACTTCAGCAGCCAAAGCGCCCACAAAAGACGAGTGAGCGCTGGGCATTCCCCCCGTTGTTACCAAATACTGAAGATTAAACTTGCGATTTTTGACCAACTCGATCGGCAGCTTCATGATCTGAGCCGCCAGACAAGCGAGCAAAGCAACCACGAGTACATGATTGTTTAATATGCCGCTGCAAATTTCCTGCATAGTGTTTGGTATTTCTAGTTACTGCGGCTGGTAATAAAATCGGCTATCGCCAGCAGCGGTAGAGCTTTGCTCCCAAACACTGCCAATTGAGCCTTAGCATCAGCAACAAGCTGTGAAGCCTGGCGCCGAGACTCCTCAATTCCCCATAAACTGGGAAAAGTGACTTTTCCTGCTTTAACATCTTTGCCAGCAGTTTTGCCCAGTTCTTCTTGGGTAGCAGTAATATCCAGAATGTCGTCAACGATCTGGAAAGCCAGCCCAATATTTTGAGCGAAACGAGACAGCCGCTGCAAATCCGCAGCCGAGGCCCCAGCAAGAATTGCCCCACAAACTACGCAGGCCTCTAACAGCGCGCCTGTTTTGTGAGCGTGAATGTAATTCAAAGTTTCCAGAGAAACATCTGTCTTTCCTTCCGATTCCACGTCAACCACCTGACCGCCTATGAGTCCACCAGCCCCGGCAGCGCGACCCAAATAGGCGATCGTCTGCAACACCTGCTGGGGGGGTACGTTCTCAGTTTTAGTGGCGATAAATTCAAAAGCATAGGTCAGCAAACCATCGCCAGCCAAAATGGCTATATCATCGCCATAAACCTTGTGGTTCGTCAGTTTCCCGCGCCGGTAGTCGTCATTGTCCATTGCCGGCAAATCGTCGTGGATCAGCGACATCGTGTGGATCATTTCCAAAGCGCAAGCTGTCGGAATTGCCATGTCGGCAGTGCCGCCTGCGAGTTCGCAGCTAGCCAGACACAGGATCGGACGCAGGCGCTTGCCCCCCGCTAGCAGCGAGTAGCGCATTGCTTCGTAAATTTTCTCTGGGTAGATGACCGGCAGTGCACTGTCGAGAGCTACCTCGATCGCCTCTTTTCGCTTGACTAGATAAGTAGATAAATCGAAAGAGGATTCCGGTTGGGACGAACCCAATTCTGTTGCCAATACCATCCCTTGCTCTCTTGTACTGAATAATTACGTGGGATATTGTGAGCCGTTCGGGTCGATCGTGCCGACTTTTACGGCGGTAGTTGCTCGAAGTCCGAGCATCAATTAATCATTCTACGGGTGTTGTTGCACAGAAAATCTTTGAGTTTTAATAACTTTGTCAAATTACCAGTCAATCTAAAATCTACAATCTCAAATCTCAAATACGCTGATTTGTCTGGCGACTTCCAAAAACCGCTGCACCGCCGCCGTTGGATCGCTGCGCCAAATCAGAGCGATCGCCACAATGCAGGTTGATTCTGGCAGCGCTTTGTAAACAACCCCGCTGCGCTGGAAATTTTGCATCGACGCCGGGACGATCGCCACTCCCATCTCGGCGGCTACCAGACTCACAATGGTTTGCATTTGAATTGCTTCTTGAGCTGCGATCGGGCTAAAACCCGCTTGCTGACAAAGACTGACGATCCGATCGTACAACCCTGGAGCCAGAGAACGCGGAAACAAAATGAACGGTTCGGCAGAGAGTTCGCGCAATTCCACATTCGCGCGATCGGCCAAATGATGCGTTTCTGGCAGTGCGACGATCAGCGGTTCTCGAAAAACGATTTCAGAATTTATCCCCTCTTCCTCAACCGGAGGGCGCACGAAGCCGATATCAATTTGCCCGAACCGCAGCCGCTGCAACTGTTCGTTTGTCGTCAGTTCGTGCAGTTCCAGCTTGACGGCGGGACACCGAGTGCGAAACGCCTGCAAAATAGCTGGAACCACGTTGTGTGCTGCGGAACTCACAAAGCCGATCGTCAATTGTCCGAGTTCGCCCCGACTGGTTTGTCGGCCGAGTTCAATTGCTCGATCGACTTGCAGCAGAATTTTCCCGGCCTCCTCGAAAAAAACCTGTCCTGCAGCCGTTAACTGCACCGTCCGCTTGGTGCGGCGAAACAGTTGAAACCCCAATTCTGCCTCTAAATGCTGGATTTGTTGGCTCAGCGGAGGTTGGGCAATATGCAGTTTTTCGGCTGCGCGAGTGAAATTCAGTTCCTCTGCAACTGCAATGAAATAACGCAAATGCCGAAGTTCCATAAGTCCCCACGATTGATATTTTAAAAGTATAAGTGGTTAGTTAAACATATATTGGACATTAATGATGATATTTCATACAGTGATTAATAGGCGAAGTTGAGAATTAAACAATGGCTAATTTGGATATCAAAATTAGAGAAGCAGAGCTGGCAGATTTGGAATTAATCGTGGATTTTATTTCGCAAAAAAGCGAGTTCGATGGATGTAAAAACCTGTTAGCAGCAACAGCATATAAGTTGCAGCAAACGTTGTTTTGCCAGCCTCAGCTAGTGCGGGTTTTGTTGGCGGAAGTTGCGGGGACAGCGGTAGGATTTGCTCTTTTTTATTCCTCCTATTCAAGTTTATTGACGCAGCCGTGTCTTTGGCTTGATGATTTATTTGTGCAAGATCCTATGCGCGGTATGGGAGTCGGTACAGCGCTGTTAAAGTATTTGGCACAAATTGCTGAGTCCACAAATTGCGGGCGTATGGAATGGACTGTTAATACTGGCAATGCACCGGGAATTGCTTTTTATGAAAAGCAGGGAGCGCGGATTTTGGAAAATATTAGAGTTTGCCGTATTGATGGGGATGGAATTGGTCTGCTTGCTGGCCAATAATTTAATAACTAACCGCTTTCGTTGCGTTAGCGGGCGCGTTAGCCTAGGAAACGAAGAGAAGGAAAGAGAAGAGGAAACAAGAGATGTCACAAACTTATTGGAATACAAGTCTTTACGAACAACAGCACGCTTTTGTTTGGCAATACGGTGAATCGCTGTTGAAATTACTTGCTCCTCAAGCTGGAGAACGTATTCTAGATTTGGGCTGCGGTACGGGACAATTAACTGAAAAAATTGCTCAAAGCGGTGCTTCTGTGCAAGGTATTGATTCATCTTTGTCGATGATTTCCACGGCTAAAGTAAACTATCCTCACATCAATTTCGCCGCAGCGGATGCGAGGGACTTTCAAGTAAAATATCCGTTAGATGCTGTGTTTTCTAATGCAGTTTTGCACTGGATTAAACAGCCGGATGCTGTGATTAATTGTGTGGAAAAAGCGCTGAAGCCGGGAGGGCGTTTTGTGGCTGAGTTTGGCGGTAAGGGGAACGTGGGGGCGATCGTCCGGGCACTTTTGAGTGTTTTGTCAGAAATTGGCACAGAGGAGCCTGAAGCGCTTAATCCTTGGTATTTTCCGAGTATTGGCGAGTATGCTGGGCTTCTGGAAAAGCAGGGATTTGATGTGGGTTATGCGGTTTTGTTCGATCGCCCGACTCCCCTAGAAGGCGGCAGCGCGGGTATGGTAAATTGGATTGAAATGTTTGCTGGCGGGTTTTTGTCGGGGTTGTCTGATGATGTGCGATCGCAGGTAATTAACGCAGTTGAAGAGCGTTTGCGGCCGGCGCTTTACCGCGATGGTAATTGGATTGCAGATTACCGCAGAATTCGCGTTGTTGCTATCAAAAATTCCTCACGGTAAATCATAGTGATTAGTGATTTCGATCGGATATTGAAAGCGCTACTACATTAACTTTCCCCCACTCCAAGCAGACTCAAAGAGTAAAGAATTTTATAGGACTTACGTTGCACAGTCAATTTTTACACTACCGATAGTAGTAAGGTGCGTATTTCGCACCCTACTACTAGCGTTTCTGCGTAACTTCTGTAAATATCAGGAGTTAATTTGTGGCTAACAAAATCATAAGTTTGTCAGATCACCACTGATTGTCCTGAACTTAGAAACCCTGGACGGAAACAATCCTGCTTTGTAGCTCATTAGGCGTTACATCGTCTACAAAACCTAAAATCGCGTTAGAATTCCTGACTCTGATTAGAGTTCCTGAAGCAGAGCCGCTAAATTCCCTAGCTAGATCTGGAGGAATGAATTGTTGTAAAGCTGGCGCTCCCTCGAACCTATATGTTAATGTCACATTCTGTACCGGCTCCAACACTATATCATTCACAGTTAACCCACTCGCTAATCCAATGCGATCCACCTCAGGATCGAACAATTCGATCGCATCACTAGAATTGATATCTGTAGTGGCAGGATCTATTCCCAGAACGCATAAATTATTGCCAAACTGACAACTTAATACGTCTCTGCCCAAGCCGCCAACCAGAGTGTTATTCCCCTCTAGACCGTCTAAAAGATCATTGCCTCTACCCCCAAATAAAATATCATCGCCAGCTTGTCCAATAAGGAAATCAGCATCTAGACCACCACTGAGGTAGTCATTTCCCTCAGATCCAGACAGGAAATCTCTTCCTTTTCCCCCAAATACAGAATCGTTGCCTGCAAAACCTGCGAGAAAATCTTCCCCTTCATTTCCCAGGATTAACTCGCTAGCCCCTGACCCGATTACTGTATCGTCGCCATCGAGTGCCCAAGCTCCTAAAGGAAAGTTTGTTGCATCTCCAGAAAAAAGTTGAATTCCTTCCGAGGTGTTGTCGCCAATTAAGCGCAATGTCCCTGACGCATCCGGTTTTAAAGCCATAGCTAAAATCTTTGTGTGTTGGTAGATTACTAACTCTACTAATTGAGCCAATAGGAAATCACAAGTTGGTCATAATTCAATTAGAACCGTATTCAATATAACTCGAAACGGTATTTTCCAAAAGCATAGCAACAGTCATCGGCCCGATTCCTCCCGGCACCGGCGTGATAAATTCGGCTACTGTTTTAACAGCATCAAAGTCAACATCTCCGGCCAAACGGCTCGTACCGTCTAGATTGACAACGCGGTTAATACCGACATCAATTACTACTGCTCCCGGTTTGACCATCTTAGCTGTAATCATTTCTGTGCGACCGACTGCGGCTATTAGAATATCGGCTTGATTGGTAATCGATTCTAGGTTTTGCGTCCGCGAATGAGCTACAGTAACAGTAGAATCAGCTTCTAACAGCATCAGCGCCATCGGTTTTCCTACCAAAATACTCCGTCCTAAAACAACGGCATTTTTTCCTTTCAAATCAATCTGGTATTCCTGCAATAACCGCATCACTCCGGCGGGAGTACAACTCCGCAAACCTTCCTCCCCGCGCACGAGACGGCCTAAATTTACAGGGTGAAGTCCGTCAGCATCTTTATCGGGGGCAATTTGGTACAGCAGGGAAATTGCATCTAAGTGTTCTGGTAGCGGTAATTGAACTAAAATGCCATCTACTCGATCGTCCTCGTTGAGTGCATGAATTGCAAGTTCTAGTTCGGCTTGAGTAACGTTTGCGGGGTAATGCTGGCCGAAGGAAGCTATGCCAACTTTACCGCAGGCTCGCTCTTTGTTGCGAACATAGGCTGCGCTAGCTGGGTTGTCGCCCACCATCAGCACCGCAAGTCCAGGAGGACGCCCCTTTTGGGGTTGTAGGGCGCGGACTCGATCGCTCAGCTCGCTTTGAATCTTTTGGGCTAAAGCTTTACCATCTAATATGCGAGCAGTTTTGGCTTCCATTGTAGACTGTGGGTTAGGGGTAAGAAACGGCTGACGATTTTAGATTTTAGCTTAACCGCTCACCTAGATTGTGCAGCAGTCTGTTCTGAGTTGCGATCGATTTTTCCAATTCTGTTACAGTAAGTCGTATCTCCAATCTTCAATCATTTGACTAAATGACTACTTTAATTAAGCAAGTTTGGGTAAAAAAAAGCTGCATCGGCTCTTTATCGCTCATATTCGCCAGCGCTTTGTTCAGTTGTGGCAACTTACCTCTGTCTCAACTTAATCTTGGCTTTAATGTGGCTAGCATTGGCGACGTTCAACAAAAGCGGCAAGTCGATGCTGAAGTTTATCTCCGGGGAAAGGTGGAAAATCGCGCTCCTTTTGTCGGGAATGCGGCTTATCAACTTGAGGATGGTACTGGCAGTATTTGGATTTTAACCAAGCAAGATTTGCCACAACTTGGCGATGAAGTGTTGCTTAAAGGCGAAGTTCGGTATAAAAGTATTACGCTGAAGGAATTGGCTGGTAAGGATTTAGGTGAGGTTTATGTTGACGAAATAGAACAGTTAAAGCGTACTCCCAGTTCAGAAAAGGGGAAATAGGCAGAAGGTAATTGGTTGTTTGTTATTTGTTATTTATTAATTGCTCCTTCTTCTGCTTTCTTCCTCCCTTATCCTTCTTCGTTCTTCCTTCCTCCCTTATTCCTTCCTCCCTTATTCCTTATTCCTTCCTTCTAATTAATGAATAAAATTCACGTTGCGATCGCGATTTTGTACCGAGACGGCAAGTTCCTCTGTCAGTTGCGGGACGATGTTCCTAACATCAGGTATCCCGGACATTGGGCGTTGTTTGGCGGACACTTGGAACCTGGAGAAACGCCGGAAGTAGCCGTTTTGCGGGAATTGAAAGAAGAAATTAGTTATGCTCCTCCAAGTGTTTCTTTTTTCTGTTGCGATGTGGAAAAAGATGTTATTCGCCACGTTTTTTATGCACAACTTAGTGCGGATGTCAAGGATTTAGTTTTGCTTGAGGGTTGGGATATGAAGTTGTTGGCGCCGTCTGATATTCGGGCCGGCAAATGCTTTTCTGAGCAGTCAGGAGATGTGCGACCTATTGGGATTGCTCACCAACATATTTTGTTAAGTTTTATTGACTCGATCGCTACCGTCGAAATGAAATAGCGTACTGTACATTACAGTCCGCACACCAACCGCATATCAAACCTGGATAGGGTGGCGAGAATGCTCGTCAACCCCCACACCTTAGTTGTTGGTAGGCAAAAAATAGCAATAAGAGTCAACAGAAGGTGATGCGCAGATAATGCAACCCTTTAAACTGCCCGAATTTTATATGCCTTGGCCGGCGCGGCTGAACCCAAACCTGGAAACTGCGCGAGTGCATTCCAAGGCATGGGCCTATGAGATGGGAATACTTGGCTCAAAAGAGGAAGCGCAAGGGCAGCCTATTTGGGACGAACGCAAATTCGATGCCCATGACTACGCTTTACTTTGCTCTTACACCCATCCAGACGCACCAGCAACGGAGTTAGACCTAGTAACGGACTGGTATGTGTGGGTGTTCTTTTTTGACGATCACTTTCTGGAAATCTATAAGCGCAGTCAAGATTTGGTTGGGGCGAAGGAATACCTCGATCGACTACCTGCATTTATGCCGATTTTTCCTGACGAAACCCCTCCCGTTCCCACCAACCCAGTAGAGCGCGGTTTGTTAAACCTCTGGTCTCGCACTGCGTTTACGAAGTCTGTGGAATGGCGGCGACGATTCTTTGAGAGTACGAAACACCTCTTAGATGAGTCGATGTGGGAACTCGCCAATATCAATCAAAATCGGATTGCCAACCCGATCGAATATATCGAGATGCGGCGCAAAGTCGGTGGCGCACCTTGGTCGGCCCATCTCGTGGAACACGCTGCGTTTGTAGAAGTTCCAGCTAAAATTGCTGCCACTCGACCGATGCGAGTCCTGAAAGACACATTTGCCGATGGAGTGCACCTTCGCAACGACCTGTTCTCCTACCAGAGAGAAGTGGAAGATGAAGGTGAAAATTCCAACTGCGTGTTGGTTTTGGAGCGCTTCTTGAATATTAGTACCCAAGAGGCGGCTAATCTCACCAACGAGCTGCTGAACTCGCGGTTATATCAGTTTGACAACACTGCTGTTACCGAGTTGCCCTCGCTCTTTGAGGAGCACGGAGTAGACCCCGTAGAGCGTGTGAACGTTCTCCTCTATATCAAAGGACTTCAGGATTGGCAGTCGGGCGGTCACGAGTGGCACATGAGATCGAGCCGCTACATGAACGAGGAAGCGGGTAATTCTGCGACACCGACGCTGAATCTCGGCCCCACAGGGTTAGGGACATCGGGGTTGCGGTTGGAATCGTTATACGCCACCTTGGGTTTAGGAAGGTTCAATAGCTTTACTCACGTTCCCTACCAGGCTGTAGGGCCCGTGAAATTGCCTAAGTTTTATATGCCCTTCTCTACCACTTTGAATCCCAATTTGGATGAGGCACGGAAGCATTCCAAGGAATGGGCGCGCCAGATGGGGATGCTGGACGAGCTACCGGGCGTTCCTGATGGCTTCATCTGGAATGACCACAAGTTTGATGTTGCCGATGTCGCCCTATGCGGTGCGTGGATTCATCCGAAGGGGTCTGAGGATGAGCTAAATCTGACAGCGTGCTGGCTGGTGTGGGGAACCTATGCTGACGATTACTTCCCAGCAATCTACGGAAACAACCGGGACATAGTTGGTGCGAAAGTGTTCAACGCCCGAATGTCGGTATTCATGCCCCTCGACGACTCCACTCCCCCTGCCGTGCCGACTAATCCGGTGGAACGGGGTTTAGCGGATATTTGGTCTCGGACTGCTGGCCCCATGTCCCTCACCGCGCGGACTGAGTTCCGCCGTGCGATTCAGGACATGACTGACAGTTGGGTGTGGGAACTCGCCAACCAGATCCAAAATCGGATTCCTGACCCGATCGATTATATTGAAATGCGCCGTAAGACGTTCGGCTCGGATTTGACGATGAGCCTGTCCCGACTGGCCCAGGGCGGCGAGATCCCGATGGAGATTTACTACAGCCGGCCAATGCGATCGCTGGAGAATTCTGCTGCCGACTTTTCCTGTTTCACTAACGATATCTTCTCCTACCAGAAAGAAATCGAATTTGAGGGCGAAATCCATAACCTCGTGCTGGTTGTGCAGAATTTTCTCAACTGCAATATACCCCAGGCTGTCGAGATTGTGAACAATCTGATGACCGATCGGGCAAAACAGTTTCAACACATTGTTGCCACTGAATTGCCTGCCCTATTTGATGATTTCAATCTGGATGAAACTACCCGCAAGAAACTGCTCGGATACGTCGAGAAATTAGAGAATTGGATGTGCGGCGTACTTAGGTGGCATATCAAAGTAGACCGCTATAAGGAGTTTGAATTGCGTAATAGTGCTTCCCCGATAGCGCGAGTGCTCGGCGGCCCCACAGGACTTGGCACCTCGGCTGCACGTATCACCTCGTCGATCGGCGCGGGGCTCAATTGTGTCAGTAATGAGTCTAGCAATTTAGATTATTCTGTAAGAAAATAAGTCTTGCTGCTGCAAGGTCTTTTGTCAGCATTCGGTCATGTAAACCAGCATTGTTTTTGGAATAACTAGGTATTGGAGGATTAACTTGTGACATATTCTAATGATGATCTCAGAGCAGATGTTGAACGTCATCAGCGCCATTTAAGTTTGGGGACAGCCGCCGCCCGTAATTTGGCAACGACCACCAAATCTGCACCGCAGATGCAGGAGATTACCTCCCGGTGGTTGTTGAAGCTATTGCCGTGGGTGCAGACGAAGGGTGGTGTGTTTCGAGTCAACCGGCGGTTGAGTTATACCGTCGGTGATGGGCGCGTCACTTTCACCAACACCGGAGCGACGGTGCAGGTGATTCCCCACGAACTTACTGAGTTGCCATTGCTGCGAGGGTTTGACAACAGTGGGGTGTTGACTGCGCTGGCAAACCAGTTTGTGCAGCGGGAGTACGCCCCAGACGACGTGATCGTCGAGATTGGTCAGCCGGCCGATCGGGTGATCCTGATTGCTCATGGCAAGGTGAACAAGATTGGTGTCGGCAAGTATGACGAGCAAATCGTATTGGATGTGCTCGCCGACGGCGACTATTTCGGCGATAAAACTGTGGTGGAGTCCGAGGACACTTGGCAGTACACGCTCAAGGCTATTACCAGATGCACGGTTTTGTCGCTGCCCCAAGAGGCGTTTGAGCAGTTGATCGAGCAGTCCGAGGAGTTGCGAACTCATGTCGAGGATTTCCGCGAACGTCTGAGACAGCCACAAACAGCCCAAGGTGAAGCAGCCATTGAGGTGGCAACGGGTCATCTTGAAGAGACTCCATTGGCAGGAACCTTCGTTGATTACGACCTTGCACCCCGGGAATATGAATTGAGCCTCGCCCAAACCGTGTTGCGGATCAGTACCCGGGTAGCCGATCTCTACAATGAACCGATGAATCAGACCGAGCAACAATTGCGGCTGACCGTCGAGGCTTTACGGGAACGTCAAGAACACGAAATGATCAACAACCCCGATTTTGGGTTGTTGTACAACGCTGACCTCAGACAGCGCATCTACTCCCGCGGTGGCACACCCACCCCCGACGACCTAGACGAACTGCTGGCTACGGTATGGAAGGAGCCATCGTTCTTCCTAGCTCACCCCCGGACGATCGCAGCCTTCGGTCGGGAGGCAAACCGCCTGGGCATCTATCCACAAAGCGTAGATGTGAACGGCGTTCAGGTTACGGCTTGGCGCGGCGTACCAATATTTCCCTGTAGCAAGATCCCCATCACCAATGCCCGCACCAGTTCTATCCTCTTGCTCCGCACAGGTATGGAAAAACAAGGGGTGATCGGCTTACATCAAACGGGTATCCCCGACGAATACCAACCCAGCCTCTCTGTCCGCTTCATGGGTATCAGCGAACAAGCCATCATCTCCTACCTCGTCACTGCTTACTACTCGGCAGCCGTCCTAGTACCTGACGCACTGGGCATCCTCGAAGATGTCGAAATCGGGCGCTAAATATTTGTGAGAAATTAAGGGAAATAACTTGTGTCAATAAGTAATTGGCAAAAGCGTTATCGCCTTAACTTCTTATCTATTGGATTAGGCACTCAGGACTTACGCAAATGTCATCCTACTAGATAGCGGTTAATGGCAGAATTTGCGTAAGTCCTTGCACTTTTGTTAGTAACTAAAGGATGAGGTAATGACGTATTCTAATGATTCGGATTCGGAGGTTGAGAGCAGACAAACTCAACTGAGTTTGGGTACAGCAGCAGCCAGGAAGTTGGCGACGACGACCAAATCTGCACCGCAGATGCAGGAGATTACATCGCGGTGGTTGTTGAAGATGTTGCCGTGGGTGCAGACGAAGGGTGGCACTTATCGGGTTAACCGTCGATTGACATATACCGTGACTGATGGGCGGTTGAGTTTCACCAACACCGGATCTGTGGTGGAGGTAATTCCCCAAGAACTTTGTCAGTTGCCATTGCTGCGAGGGTTTAACGACACTGGGGTGTTGAGCGCGTTGGCAAGTAGGTTTGTGCAACAGGAGTTCTTGCCTGGTGACATCATAGTGCAGTCAGGTCAGGCAGCCGATCGGCTTTTCTCGATCGCTCATGGCAAGGTCAACAAGGTGGCTGTTGGCAAGTATGGCGATGAGCCTTTGCTGGATATGCTGGCAGATGGCGACCATTTTGGCGATCAGGTGTTGGTGGAGTCAGAAAGCACTTGGAAGTTTACAATCAAGGCTGTGACCCGATGCACGGTATTGGCGCTACCACAACAGGCGTTTCGGGAACTGCTCAACCAGTCGGGCGCGTTGCAGGCTCAGGTTGAACAGTTTAGGACTCGTGCCCAACAACCACAGAACAAGCAGGGCGAAGCTTCGATCGCGTTGTCTGCCGGTCATCTTGCGGAAACCCCGTTGCCAGGGACTTTCGTTGATTACGAACTCTCACCCCGCGAATATCAATTGAGCGTTGCCCAAACTGTGTTGCGGGTGAATACTCGCGTCGCGGATCTGTACAACGAACCGATGAATCAGACGGAACAACAACTGCGGCTGACCGTGGAGGCATTGCGGGAACGTCAAGAACACGATTTGATCAACAACCGGGAATTCGGGTTGCTGCACAATGCTGACCTGAAACAGCGTATCTACACCCGCAGCGGTCCTCCCACCCCCGACGATCTTGATGAATTGATTACTCGTCGGAGGAAGTCCAAGTTCTTCCTGGCTCATCCCCGCACTATTGCCGCCTTCAGTCGGGAGTGCAACCGCCGAGGCATCTACCCAGACAGCATTGACATGGATGGGAGCAAGGTAATCACTTGGCGCAATACACCCATTCTTCCCTGTAACAAGATCCCAATTACCAAGAACCAGACCAGTTCTATCTTGGTGTTGCGGACTGGTGAGGAAGACCAGGGCGTGATCGGCCTGCACCAAACTGGTATCCCCGACGAGTACCAACCTGGCTTGTCTGTCCGATTTATGGGCATCGAGGAAAAGGCTATTATTTCTTACCTGGTCAGCGCCTACTACTCCGTTGCCGTTCTTGTTCCCGACGCCCTCGGTATCCTTGAAGATGTTGAAATCGGGCGTTAGGAGGGTACAGCTATTGAGCAGGTTCTGCGGCAAAAATTGTCCGATCCGACACCGCCGCGGCTTCCTCTAAATCCAGATCGGTAGCCAAGAAAACCTTCACTCAGCAACGCCAGAACTCCCACACTCCTCTAGTTATTATCATTACTTTAGGACTTACGGAAGTTTAACAAGTAGTAAGGTGCTCTACTATCCCAAACTTTCGATCGTCGCCCTATAACGAAAGTAGTAGAACACCCTACAAGTCAATAGAAATGAGTCACTTGCGTAATTCTTATACTTGTTAGGCACTACTAACTTTCAAAATTAAAGTAGGCGGACATCAATACAAACAAAATTAAGAAACCCGGTTTTTGTAGGCAATTCCCCCGCAGTTGCCCTCGGGTTTCTTTGCAGTCTTTACCTAGCCGCAATCATTCCCGTTTGGCGCGCGTAGTCAAACAATCCTCCGGCATCAATTACGGGGCCTACTTCTCCTAAAGGTTTGAGCGAGAAAGTTCGATCGAGAGTGTGGTTGACAATTACCTCTGCTGTAAAGTCGATCGTCACTTCTTGGCCCGTTACAAACAAGTCGCAGAGCCGCTCGACTGATTCGATCGGGTACAATTCGCCAGTAGCCGAGCAATTGCGAAAGAAAATGCGCGCGTAAGACAAAGCCACCACTGCTGTGACGCCGGCGGCCCCCAGAGCGATCGGAGCGTGCTCCCGCGAAGAACCGCAGCCAAAATTTTCGCCCGCTATTATAATCGGATACCGGGTTTTCTGTTCGCCGGATTCGATAAACTTACCGTAGCGATCGGGCAACCCAATCATCGCGTAACTGCCTAGTTTCTCGTACTCGTCCGGCTTCGAGGGAACCAGGGTCAGGTATTCGGCAGGGATAATTTGATCTGTATCGATGTTGTCGTCTACAACAAAAATTTGACCGCTAATTACTTTACCCATAGTTTATTTCCTGTTAGCCTCGCTCGATGCTGTGGTGATAATTTTAAGTGGATCGGTATGCAAAATTTGCATCTGTTCATTTTAACCTGGCAGTGTCAGTGATAACCTGTATGAGTAAAAATTAGATCCGAGACTTTGGGTTAACAATTAACGGCTTGCTAAGCGTCAAGATAGTTTTATGGCGAATCCAATAGATGACATTGCTCGACAAGCTCGCGAGGGCTCGGTTGCAGCGATTATTCAAATCCTTAACGACAAACTGGCACAGGTAAGTGTCAGGGCCAGAGCCGTGTTTGCAGAGGGTGTGCTGCAACTGCTGTGCGAAGCTGCAACACCTCAACTGCTCGAACAGTCTAGCTTGGTCGATCGCGTCCAAGAAATTTTGGAGGGCATTTCGCCCCGCAATATTCGCCGAGTCAACATCAACAGCCGGCTTGTCCGAGAACACCAATTGCTGTGGCTCGAAGAAATTAGTCGCGATTCGGAGAATCAACTGCTGTGGTCTCAAGAAATTAAACTCAGAAAGCCCAATTTGTTTAAGCGTTTGGCCGCCGCCCATCACGAACGCCAAGCTTTGGCAAGCAAGCGGGCTTTGCCGAGAATGGCTGCACCTCGATCGATGCAGGAACCGCGGCAATTTCAGCGCGGTATCGTCGGCGGCATCAGCTTGACCGTGCTGTTGCTCGGGGCCGCGACCGCCATCTACAAAGGACTCAATTCCCAAGCGCTCAACAGCACACAAGCCAACAGCCAAGCAGTTGCCACTGCCGCTCCCTCGGAGGCAAAAGCTGTTTTGAAAATTTCTAAGGAGACTGCTAATTCTGCTGTTGACTCTTTTGCACAAGCAGTGCGAGTCGCCTCGCAAGCAGCCACCGACAGCAAAACCGCTCAATCTCGCGAGGATTGGTTAGTCGTAGCTGCTAAGTGGCAGCAAGCTTCGGATTTGATGGCCGCCGTGCCCTCCAAGCATCCCCGCCACACAACGGCTCTGAACCGGACGGCACTTTACCGCCAAAATAGCGATAAAGCCCAACAGGAAGCACAAAATAGGTAAGCAGGTAAGTCGGATAAATCTAACAAGAGAGTTTGCCCTGCTGCTCTAGAAGTTGTGAAAAATGAGTTTTTGAGCAAACACTCGCAAACTCTCAGCTATGTTATGAGTGATAATTTGGGGATTTTCAATTTTTGCGCTCAGCGTGACTCGATCGGCGGATTGGTATCAAAATAAAAATTTGTTAGGATCACAAACTTAAATAGGAAACATCACAGGGTGAGGAGAGGGGTGTCACTAAGCGGTCTCTAGAAAAGCTTCATACTATCAATAACGATCCAAATTAGCGGGAACGGGATTTATTATCATCCGGTCAAGGAGGGTAAAGTTCATCCCGTACAGATCGAAGGGTAGAAAATAGGAAAATAAAACTCAGTCAAATCTGCGTATATTTTCAGATATCTAGTGACCCGCCGACAGGCTGCGCAAATACAGGAAGCAGACTCATAACAGTCACGGCGACAGTTATGGATAGGTTCTATATTTGCAGCGCGAGCCGGCTCAAACATCTTAGAATAAAGGCTTGGTTGCCATGATCGATCGCCAGGGAAATCAAGAGTTTACGTCGATCGACCGATCGCCGTCAGAGTCTTGCACTTTGCATTTACCGCAAATCCCAGAACCAATATCAATCCAAAAATTTCTGGATCGTCTTATGCAGTACCAGGTCGATCCTGCCCTCCTCGGGCGACAAATTTGCCAAATTCTCGCGACCAGCTTTGATCGACAAATCCTGCTGCAAATAGCAAATACTTTGGGGGTTGCATGGGGGGCAGATTTCTGTTTGGTTGCTGCTGTGGTTGACCAGAAAGTAGTAAATCCGAATGCTTGCTGGGAAAATAGCAGCGATCGCCCAAATGCTGCCGATGCTGCCGCGGAAGCTCAAACACCGGAACACTCCCAAACCACCAAATTAAAATCGCCTAGCATATTACTCGAACATCCCATCTGGGCAAACCTGCTAGCAAACGGCGAGAGAGTGGCGATATCCGATTATCAAGATAGTATGGCAGCTTCATCGCCGAATTTCCCTGTGACACCACTGCCTTTTCGGGCAATTTTGGCAGGGCCTGCGCGATTTGGAGGGGCTGTAAATGGCATGATGATTCTTGGTAAGTCGCACCCTCACGAGTGGTCGGCAGCCGACCTGCAGCGCCTAGAAGCAGCATCGGACGGGATCGGTATCGCGATTTCTCACATTCAAAAAACTCAAGAAATTGCCAGCTTAAACGAACAGTTACAGCGACAAGCTAAATACAAAAATCTACTCATGTCAGTTGCTGCATCGATCAACACAAATTCAGAAGTCGATCGAATATTGCAGCAAGTTATTGAAAATACCGTCGATACCCTGGAAGTAGATAGAGGTCAAATCCTGCTATTGAAATATACAGATCCTCCCTTTAAAACTCGCTCCCCCAATCAAACGCCCAAAGCCAAAGTCGAATTAGTTTGCGAAGCCGCTCTGAAAAAAGATGCAAACCAACAAGCAATAGCACAAAGCGATCCGGCAAAAAAAAGCTCGACATCCAAAACAAAAAACAAGGAGAAAACTGCTAATTCCAAATCCAAAATTCCCAACTCAAAAGCAAATAACTCTCCCCCTTTGTTGCTGTCAGAATCTAATTTGTGCCGCAAAGCATTCCACAGCGCACCCAAGCCCCTCGCCCTCGCTGACGCAGGCGAATTAATCGGCAACGAACAAGAGGGCGCCACAGAAATCTTGAAACTCCAAGGCATTCGCGGCTTGCTGCTGGTTCCCCTCACGGGCGATCGCAACCAGGAAACAGTCTTGGGGTTCTTGGTTTTGCAGCACTCCGAGCCGCGCGCTTGGAGCCCTGAAGAATTAGAAGTTCTCGAATCAGTCAGCGCTCAAGCGAGCAGGGTGATTATCCAAACTCAGACGCTCAAGGAAGCGCAAACCCTAGTCGAAGACAGAACCGCTCAGTTGCAGCAAAGTCTCGACGTGCAGGGGAAACTGTACGAACAATCTGCCATTCAACTAGAGCAACTACGCAAATTGAAGCTGATTAAAGACGAGTTTCTCAGCACTATGAGTCACGAGTTGCGCACCCCTTTAACAATCATGAAGCTGGCGATTCTGATGCTCAAACAAGCTGAACAGCCGTCAGCGAGTCGGGCTAAGTATCTAGACATTCTAGAGCAGCAGTGTGCTAAGCAAACATCTCTGATTAACGATTTGCTGACCATCAAGCAGTTTGAGCCTCACCAAGCCCCGATTTCTCTAATCAAAATCGATCTCAACCGTTTAGTTCAAGATTTAGCTGGGGATTTTGAGAAATTGTGGGCGGATAAGCAATTGACTTTGAAGGTGGATTTGCCCAAGTTGACCCCTTGCTGGGAAACCGATCCGGATATTCTCAATCGGGTGCTGCTGGAACTGCTGACTAATGCTGGAAAATACTCGGCTTCTGGAACGGCGGTAGTTTTAGAGGCGTCTGAGGTTGCCGGCTATATTGTCCTGAGCGTTTCTAATTTCGGGTCGGGCATTTCTGCTGCTGATTTGCCCTACATCTTTGACCAGTTCCGCCGCGGCACTGGCATTACTGACCAAGCTATCGCCGGTACGGGTTTGGGTCTGGCGCTGGTAAAGTGTTTAGTACAGCACTTGAATGGTACTATTGATGTGTCTAGCTGTCCGGCAGAAAGTTTTGAAGCTGACGAGTTGTGGCGCACATCTTTTACTCTGACTCTGCCACAATTTCCAGCGGAACTCTGTAATCTAGAATAATAGTTTGGTTGAAAAGCGGTTGTGAATTATTGGCAGCGAACAGGCGAAGACTTGCTTTTAAAGGGAGATTTGGATCTGGCAAACGCTACTACCAAATCCTCCTTTTTGATTTGTTTGTCTGGTTTCGCTTCTAAATTGCCGATTCTTCATTGCTGATTCTCCCCAAGACTTATATGATGTTCGGTTATTTACCCGTAATTAGCGCGTATTTGTAGTGAGTGATCGTCCTCTCTTAATGAATTAATTAGGACTAAATCCCTTGCTGCAAACTGAATTATGATTGTATAACCGGAGATGATATTATGGAGTATAGACCAAAGAAACTGAGTCTTTTAACTGTTTCAAAAGCCTACGAAGTATTTTCGTAAAAGCCGATTTAAGCGTCTTTGACTATCCTCTAAAAATTGTCGCGGTGCATGGAACTCGATAGCCAATATTATGCTCATAAAAGCTGCACCTAAAACCCTCCGTTGGCAACGTTCTAAATATTCGCCGCTGGCACGACAAATAGACATTTTTGCAGCGGCGGGAAAGTTTATGTTTTTTTTGTGGTGGGATGGACTGCTGCAAAATAATTCTCCTCATACTAGAAGAATTCGCGCTCATTGGTTGGTCAATACTTTGCTTAATTTAGGCCCAACCTTTATTAAAATTGGTCAGTCTCTCTCGACTCGGGCGGATTTGCTGCCGCTTGAGTATGTGAAGGAACTCGAACAGTTGCAGGATCGGGTTCCTCAGTTTAGTTCCGAAGAGGCGATCGCTCTTGTAGAATCAGAGTTAGGCAAGGATATTTATGCTTTGTACCGCGATTTTGACCCGTTGCCGATAGCTGCTGCGAGTTTGGGACAGGTGCACAAAGCGAGGCTGCACACCGGGGAAGATGTGATTGTAAAGGTGCAGCGTCCGGGTTTGGAAAGTTTATTTAATTTGGATGTGAAGGCGGTGCGCCAAGTGATGCGTTTTTGCGATCGCTATTTGCCTGGGACTCGCAAGTACGGCCTGGAATCTATTTATCACGAGTTTTTTAAGATTTTATATCAAGAAATTGACTACGTGCAAGAAGGTAAAAATTCCGATCGCTTTAGCCATAATTTTCGAGAATATCCTCAGGTTATTGTCCCGAAAGTCTACTGGCAATACACGACTAAAAAAGTGCTGACTCTAGAATACGCACCAGGCATTAAGGTTGACGATCGCATTAGTTTAGAAGCGATTGGAGTAGATATTGTGAAGCTCAACCAACTAGGAATTTGCTGTTATTTGAAACAGTTGTTAATTGACGGTTTTTTTCAAGCTGACCCGCATCCGGGAAATTTGGCGGTGACAGAAGATGGCAGCTTGATTTTTTACGATTTTGGGATGATGGCTGAGGTTAAGTCTCTGGCTAAAGACCAAATGGTCAAGACTTTTTTTGCTGTGCTGAGAAAGGATACTGACGAGGTACTCAATACTTTAATTACTATGGGCTTAGTTGAGCCGATGCCGGATATGATGCCGGTGCGCAGGCTGATTGCTTTTCTGTTGGATAAGTTTATTGATAAGCCGATCGACTTTCAAGCTTTTAATGAAATTAAGAACGAACTGTATATCATGTTCGAGCAGCAACCGTTTCGGTTGCCAGCAGAAATGATGTTTATTGTCAAGTCGGTGACCACTCTCGACGGCATTGCTAGAACTCTCGACCCAAACTACAATTTCATAGCATCGGCTCAGCCTTTTGTCAAGAGTATTGCGGTGAGCAAGGGGCGGGGAAATGCGATCGGAGAATTGGCAAGACAAGCGCGAAGTTTTATTACATATAAGTTACGGCAGCCGAGCAAATCGCAAGTTTTTATCAAGCGTTTGGAGCAGCGAATTGAAGAGGGCGAACTGCAAATTAGAGTGCGAAATATCGAGAGCGAAAGAGCCTTGAAACGGATTAATTTAGCTTTGAAAACTCTGATTTTTGCTTGTCTGGCGGGTTTTGCGGTGCTGTCGGGTGCTGTGCTGCTGGTGGGCGGATATCAAACGGGGGCGATCGTCGCTTTTGCGGTTTCGGGATTCGGCGGCTTGTTTTTGCTGCGATCGCTGTTACATTTGTTGGTTAGGGAAAAGCTCGATCGAATGGTTGAAAAATAAATATACTTTGTAATTGGGAATTGCGATCGCACTCAGGACTTTAGTCCTCCTTAACAAGACTAAAGTCCTGACAACAAACTGCCGGAAATTCTAGTGGCTAAGTCGATCTCGAAAACAGTTTTTGAAAGTGCCTGGATGCTCTACAATCGGGAAAGGTTCAGAGAGCCTGCACAAATGTTAGAACCCAAGACCCAATTTCTCGATCGCCCCAAAAACAAAAATGATAACTAGCGTGTGGAGCGGGCTTGTTGCCTTTACCAGTTGCTAGATATCAATTTGATATCTGAGTTAAATTTTCAATACCCCCAGGGGAATTCGAATCCCCGTCGCATCCGTGAAAGGGATGTGTCCTAGGCCTCTAGACGATGGGGGCGCGTTGCGTTTGCTTGTGTTCCGCACCTTTATTACCTTAACTAATCTTTCCCAATCTGTCAACTACTTTGCGAAAGTTTTTTTTCTACTCGTCCGAAAGCTCGTCACAGTAGGCTTTGAGGATGGCGGCGCAATTGCCGATCGCCCCGAGATGAGCAATTTCAAAGCCGTGGGTGTTCTGGGTGGGGAAAGCCAAACAAGCCGCGCGGGCTACGTGGCCGAACTTCATGGCGATCGAAGCATCGCTCCCAAAACCGCTAATTACCGCCAACTGCACCTCTACATCGGCTGCTGCGGCTGCTGCGCGCAATTGGGCGTTCAATCCTTCATCGTAAACTCCGTAGCCGTCCTGAACCAGCAAAACCGGGTTTTCGCCGTCATGAATCGGGTATTCCGGTGCCAGAGGGCAAATTTCCAAAGCGATCAGCGCGTCCAACGGCTGGCGCTGCGTGAAATACAAAGCTCCGAGCGCCCCAACCTCCTCCTTCGCCGACGCTACCAAATAAACATTCACCGCAGGCTCTTTCAAACATTCCGCCAGAGCCAGCAAAATCGCCACTGAAGCCTTGTTGTCCAGAGTGTAGCTGGCGATCCAGTCCCTCAACCGCAGCGGGCGCTTGCGGTGCTTTCCCACCACCATCCGCGTGCCCGGTCGAATTCCGGCCTCGGCTAATTCCTCGGCGGTACACTTAGTTTCGATCCAGGCATTTTCCCACTTTAAAGAAACATCTTCCTGCTGAGCTTTCTGAGGAGATTCGTGAGAAACATGGCGGGAACCGAAGCTGAGAATGCCGCTAATTGTTTGCTTGTCTCCGAGCAAATCCACCACGCCTTCGCCGTAAACCCAAGGAAACGAGCCGCCCAATCTGCGGACTTCCACGCGGCCGCTCTCGCCTATTGTTTTAACTAGGGCGCCAATTTCGTCTTTGTGGGCGGTAATGGCGATCGACTTTTCGGGATTGCGACCCTTAATTAGGGCGATCGCATTGTCCGCGCGATCGACCCAAGCATTCACTCCCAGGGCGGCGAATTTTTCCATCAACCGCTGGTTAATTTCCGATTCCGCACCGCTGGGTGAGTGCAGCATTACTAATTCTTCGATTGTTTGGAACAGGCGATCGAATTCTAACATTTTTGATTTTCGTTTTTAGGAGCGAATTTGGACATATATTAAAGCACATTTACCCACTATTTCCCGGCGGTAAACTTAGTTTTAATTTAGGCATTTTCCCACTTGAAAGAAACATCTTCCTGCTGAGCTTTTTGAGGAGCGTAGGAATGAAGCAATTGGAGGCAGCAAAGGGCGATTGAGTAACAAGATTCATGCGAGCGCGTGGATGCGTTGGGCAATCCGTTGGGGTTTCACCTCACCCCCGGACAAGCTGGTGACCCCAGAAGGAGCCGACCAACTACCGCCGTTACTGGTAGCAGGTACACTGCTGGCTGACAAAGGGCTATGATGCAAATCAGGCTGTGATTAACGGCCTCAATGCCGAGGGGAAGAGCGCCGTGATTCCACCTCGCCACCACCGCAAGACCCAGCGAACTTACGATACGGAATTGTACAAAGCCCGTCATTTGATTGAGAACTTTTTCGCCAAGCTCAAGCAGTATCGGGCAATCGCGACGCGCTATGACCCTAGGGCGGTGAACTTTCGGGCCTGCGATTCATCTCGCTGCTGGGGTCATCTGGTGGAATTGATGAAACGCTCTAATTAACTTGACAGTCCCGTAAACTAATATGCCTGACCTCTTCAGCACATTTTTTTCGACTAATTTCATTCCTCACGGGCATTGCTACCTCTGGAAACCGGGGTTAGTATGGCTGCACTTAACGTCAGATGTACTGACTGTCCTCGGGTATTACTCGGTGGCGGTTGCCATTGTTTACTTTAGGTATGAGCGTCAGGATCTGCCTCCCAAGACGGTGATGCTGCTGGTGGGTTTATTTTTTATCTTTGCCTTATGTGGCACGACCCACCTGATGGGAGTAGTGACACTTTGGTATCCCATCTACTGGGTTTCAGGACTGATCAAAGCGGCCAATGGTGCTTGGTCTTTCTATACGTTCACCTTTTTAGTGATTCCCTTAATTCCAGTGGCGATCGATGCGCCAAGTCCCGCCCAACTCGCCCTTACAAACCAGGAACTAGAGGAGAGTCGCCGCCGTATCCAGGCGATTAATGTCGAGCTAGAGCAACGGGTGCAGGAACGCACCGCCGAACTGGAAGCGTCTAATCGCACCAAAGACGAATTATTGATGCGCGAACAAGTGATTCGCGAAGATGCAGAGGCTGCCAACCGTGCCAAGGATGAGTTTCTCTCGATTCTTTCTCATGAACTCAGAACTCCTCTCAACGCCATTTTAGGATGGTCAACGATGTTACTGCGGCAGAAAAACCTCAGTGGGGATAAGGTTGTGCGGGCTTTGGAGACGATCGAGCGAAACGCAAAGTCTCAAGCCCAGCTCATTGAAGACATTCTCGATGTTTCTCGCATCATCACAGGTAAACTGCGCCTCCAAGTCCGTAGAGTCAACCTCGTATCGGTGATTGAATCGGCGATTGACTCTGTACGCTTGGCGGCTGAGGCAAAATCAATTCGCCTGCAAAGCGTACTCGATTCTGAATCTGGCCCGCTCTTGGGTGATGCAGATCGGTTGCAGCAAGTTGTATGGAATCTACTTTCTAACGCCATCAAATTTACGCCTAAAAACGGGCGAGTCCAGATTCGTTTGGAGCGGGTTAATTCTCATGTTGAAATTACTGTCAGCGACACTGGACCAGGCATCAGTTCGGACTTTCTACCCTTTGTCTTCGATCGCTTCCGCCAGCACGACAGCACGACCACTCGCAGTTATGGGGGGTTGGGTTTAGGGTTAGCCATTGTGCGTCAATTAGTTGAATTGCATGGCGGGACTGTAACGGTAGTGAGTCCAGGAATAGGACAGGGGACGAGCTTTACAGTCAAACTGCCCGTGATGATTATCCATCCACCAGCCAGCGACTCAGAGCGATTAAACTCGATCGTCGAGGCGAATGCGAGGGTTGAGGCGTCACCCACCCTTGAAGGCTTACAAATTTTAGTGGTAGACGACGAGGCTGACGCGCTAGAGTTGCTGAGTACAATTCTGCAAAAGTATGGTGCGGATGTCATCGCTGTGGCTTCGGTCAAAGAGGCGTTGACTGTTATTGAAACCGCAACCTGCAGCCCCGATGTTTTAGTGAGCGATATTGGGATGCCGGATGAGGATGGCTACTCCCTGATCCGCAAGTTGCGGCAACTGGAAGCGCAGCGGGGCGGTCGGCTACCGGCGATCGCGCTGACGGCTTATGCCCGGAATGACGATCGTCGGCAGGCCCTATTAGCAGGTTTTCAGATGCATTTGACCAAACCTGTAGATGCTGCCGATTTAGTGGCGGTGGTTGCCAGCCTGACCGGACTTACGGGCAGGTGCTAAAACCCTGGTGTATTGAGCTCGTCCTTTTACTGCTTCTGTCGCACAAACTGTTCAAGAACAAATGTCGGGTTTGAGGATAATTGGCTTGTTGTCAGCTTTGGGTAAAGGCTAGAGCGCCAGTCCAGTAAAAGAAGTTAACAAAAAGCATCAAGTATGGGTTGCACAAACAACTTACAATGTGCCACTCAAAACTCAATTTGCTAGGCAGTGGCGAGCAAAAATTACCAATCCATAATTTCCGCCGATTTTTTGTTACCAATAAATCCGGCTGGTTATCAATATGAAAAATCTCATATCCAACTGAAAAATCTTTTGAGTTATACCATTTTTTAAAAGATGTGATAGACTTGTAAAAACCAAGGAGCAAATTAAAATGTCGGGTCGCCCTCAGATAAAAATTACCGAATCTGTAGAAACTTTGCAAGGACTTCTCAAGCAACAAACCAGGATTTTAGCTTACAATAAAGTCCAAATGCTTTATTTATTTCAGTCAAAGCAAGTATTAACTGTACGGGAAGTATCAGCAATTTTAGGTAAAGGTGAGGCCACAATTCATCGCTGGCTCTTTCAATATAGCAAAACCATTTGATTTGTAAACAATCGATTCAATCATCACAAGCGTTTCAGGTTGTTCTACATTCACGACTCAAATAGACTTGCTATAAAAACATGGCGGTCTGGAAAATTTGTTAAAAAATCGGCAGGTTTTTGGTCGCCCAAAAAAGTTTTCAGTTGAAATAGTGGCTTCCCTGCGACAAGAGTTGAGAGATCCTGAAGGATTTCAGAATTATCAAGAAGTTCATCTCTGGCTCTGGTTGATTAAAGGAATAGCCAGTAGTTATCCGGCTGTATATTCTGTGACAAGAGGTGAGTTAAAAAGTAAATTAAAACTGCCAAGACCTCGCAGTATTTCCCAAAAAGCTACAGCAATCAATGACTTCAAAAATATCCTGCATCAACAGATAAAAGCCTTGCTAGAAAAAGCTTCGCCTCAAGTAAACAAATATAAGAAAGTCAGCTTTTGGTGTAGTGATGAAACTCGGTTAGGACTCCACACAATTCGCCGTCGCAAGCTAACGCTTTCCGGTGTAAAACCCATCGGGCAGCATCAATGGAAATTTGAGAGTTTCTGGTTATATGGGGCAGTATCGATCGGTAGTGGTAGAAGTTTTTTTTGGGAGTTTTCCCACTTAGATCGAGTTTGTTTTGAAGCCTATTTACAACTATTATCAACGCAGTATCCCGATGAATTACATATCATTCAAGTTGATAATGCCCCAGCGCATAATTTATGTTCATCCCACTTGCCAGACAATATTATTTTACTATTTCAGCCTCCAGCTTGTCCGGAAGTAAATCCCACAGAAAGAGTCTGGGAGTATCTCAAAGATTTTTTAGCTTGGTCAGTTTTTAGTAGTCTTGATGAACTCCGCATGAGAGTTCAGGAAATTTTAGCATCTTTCACCGATCGTGTTATCGGTTTTCTCACGGGATGGTCTTGGATTTTACATTCTTTATCTCTATCACATCTTTAAAAAAATGGTATTACTACCTTTTTTTGTCGGCAATTCCATACAGTGTATACTTGAACCACTGCTTCAGCAAGCCCGAAGTAGAAAAAGCTATCAAACAATAAGAGGGAAAATTCATATACTTATCCCCCTATTCACCGGATTTCTCACTCCTTGATAATTGACGATCTAAATTTTAAAATATTCTCAGTTCTCTCAAAACGACAAATTCTCAAAAATTAGGAAAGCCGATAGATTTTGCATTCAGTTAAGTTTTTAACAATATGTTTGGAACTGGTTTACAAAATGCTGTTATTGTACCTCATCTATCTGATAAACCCTAGATCGGGGTTTGGAATAGGGGCTTACAGTGGCATTCTTTTTGCGGACTGGTATAACTACTCTGGATTCACCTATATTGCAATTCGTCAAGCGCTGGTGGGAGAGGGCAAATTAGTGTTCGGTATAGAAAAATCAACAGGAAGCATCGAAGCGGCTGTCCCGTTTGGCTTGCCAGCAGCAGGGTCGGGCTGGTAAAGTTGGATACGAGCGCGCCCAAGTCGTTTAGCTTGATAGAGCGCTTGGTCGGCTGCTGCAATCAGAATTTCGGCTCCCGATTCAGATGCGGGAACAATACTCGCTACGCCCAGACTGAGAGTGACGTACGGGCTCACCTGAGAACCAGCGTGAGGAAGTTGCAAAGCTGCGATTTTGATCTGTATGTGTTCGGCTACCAGCACGGCGCCTTGAATCGCGGTATTTGGTAAAATAACGGCAAATTCTTCGCCTCCGTAGCGAGCTACTAAATCAGCGGGGCGATTGACTGCATTGCCGATCGCCCCGGCGACTTGCCGCAAACATTCGTCTCCCCCTGGGTGCCCGTAGGTATCGTTGTAACTTTTAAAAGAATCAATATCGCAGAGAATCAGGGACAGAGGCGTTTGTTCCCGGGCTTGTCTGCGCCACTCCATTTCTAAATACTGATCGAATCGGCGGCGGTTTGCTAGCTGCGTGAGTTCGTCTAAAGTTGCCAAGCGCTCTAACTTGAGGTTGGCCGCTTGCAACTGCTGGTAGAGTTCTGCTTGCTTGATGGCGATCGCCAACTGGGTAGCCAGAGAAGACAGCAACTCTACTTCCAACTGCATCCACTGCCGGGGACTGCACTGGTGGGCCATCAGCAGCCCCCACAACTCGTCTCCTTGCACTAAAGGCACTACCAAATAAGCTCTCACCGCGAATTGTGCGAGTAAGTCAATTTGATATTGCGGCAAATCGGCGGCCAAGACATCGGCTATCGGTCGGATCGCCCGATGTTGGTACGCTTCGATATAGAACTGGTCAAAACAGAAATTTTCCAGGGTTTCCCCCAACATCGGCTTGCAGTTGGGAGCTACAGATTCCACTGTTACCGCCCCCGTCGCCGGAGCTGCGCAGAGACTGCCGGTACAGCGGTTGAAGCGGACGATCATCACTCGATCTGCCTGAAGGAACTGGCGCACCTCTGTCACTGTCGTGCTGAGCACTTCGCCCAAATCCAGAGACTGGCGGATGTGCTGAGTAATCGTGGCCATCAGCAGTTCTCGTTCGTTCTGCTGCCGCAGCGCCTCTTCTGCCCGCTTGTACTCAGTGATATCTTGAGCGGTGCCGAAAATTTGTTTGGGCCAGCCGTCGGCTGTGCGGGCGAAAACTTGGTCGCGGCAGCGAAACCACAGCCATTCCCCCGATCGATGTTTGAGCCGATAGTCCAACTCCAAAATCTGCCCGTCTTGGGCCCAAGAAAATTTTTGCTGGTGGGCTTTAAGCCTTGGCAAATCTTCTGGGTACACCAAACTCGAATATAAAGCAGTTTGCATCTGTAAAATTTCTTGGGGAGTGTAGCCCAGCAATTTAGAAGCTTGACCGTTGACGTAGACATTGCGCTGTTCGGTCAAATCGTAGATGTAGAGCAAATAAGGCGCCGCGTCAGCAATCTGCTGGATGAAATGCTGGCTCGATCGCAATTCTTCCTCCACCCGCTGGCGCACTTGGACTTCTTCCAAAGCTTGATCCCGCATTGTGCGGTAAGCTTGGATGCGGTGGGTGAGGTCGGTCACGTCTTGAATCACCAGCAGCGCGTAGAACGATGGGGAATTAACACCCGGCCATATTGATGACGAAACTGAGGATGGAGATTCCCTAGACAAAAAAGCACTTGTTGGTGCTCGGACTCCGACAGTGCCGTCTGGTTGCAACTCAAGAGTATGGAGAAGCCAGTCTCTAATCTCCTGTTCTTCAATGCCAGCCTCCAGGGTCGGCACAGCAGTCACAGTAGTTTGCTGAATTCGCTGCTGGCCGTCTTGCCAAATTGCCGGAATCAGGTGTTTGTGAATTTGAGAAGAAAAAATTGTTGGCGGGCCGCCTGCAAAAATTTGCTTGAAGCGAGTTGCATACTTTAGCTGACTCAGGTGAGAAAAATGGGTTGTGATGTTTTTTCCCAATATTTGGCTGCGGGGAATTTTTGTCCACTCTTCAAGACAAGTATTCCAAAACAGCACCACAAAATCATCTCGCAGCAAGCAGGCGCCGACTGGTACGCTGTCGAGAACCCCAAACTTTTCCTTAATAGTTTTGCTCTCCTCAATCATAGACCCCCGGCAAGTTGATTGATAGCAGTCAACAAGGTGTCAAAGGAATTGACATTGAAAATAAGAATGATATCTCCTTCAATGTGAAGCCTTTCAATCATGAAACTGGTCTGGGCTAATAAAACAACTGTATCAGTAGCTAAACCCCCAGATCTCAGCAAACTAGCAATCGTCCCTTCGCTATAAGTGGGAATGGAGTAGTTCAGGCGCTGCTGAAGTACGTTGCTGATTGCACCCATGACCCCATTAATTACAATATTTCCCACTTCACTCAGCGTACCAATTTTGACTGAATCGAGATCGTGAGTTCCAACTTCTTCTCCTGTGAGCATCGTCACGAGCATGGCAGCGCTGTTAGTTGGAAAGACTAGCTGGGCAATGCCTCCAAAGGAGCCTGTGAATTTTAGCTGGACGGCGGCGATTTGCTCGCCGTTGAGGTGTTGCTCTAACTCTTCTTGCACGTCGGCGGGAGTCAGGATTTGAAGGTGGGGTATTTGCAAGCGGATCGGGGAGTCGATCATGTCGTTCAAGACCCCTGCTGCTTGACCGATACCGATGTTGACGAGTTCCTGCAAAGCATCGAGCTGTCGAGCGCTTAATTTCATTGGGTGCTCTCCTCGCTGGCACTGAGAGCTTTTTTGATCCACCCGATCAGTTCCTCTGAGTTGGGCATTTTGTGAATGACTGCCAGGGCTCCGAGTTCCATGCACTCGGAGTGGGTAGTTGCTTGGATGTCTGCGGTAATTACGATGACTGGAATTTTATATCCTCGATCGCGCATGGCTCGCAGGACTTCCCGACCTTCCATTTCCGGCATCAGCAGGTCTAAGAGCATACAGTTTGGGGTTTTAGTGCCGAGCAGTTCTAGAGCTTCTGGGCCGCTGGATGCTTCCCAAGTCTCGTATCCTTCTCCTCGCAGGATTTTGCAGATTACCCTGCGAGTCAACCACGAATCTTCGACAACGAGAATTGATGTCACTACGTTCTCCTCCTTCTATTGTTTAGGACTGATCGGCGTTGCAGGTATTGCTTCGATCTTCACAGTAATTTAAAGTGCTGGGACGGTGTGCGATCGAGCCTGACTCGGAATTCCTGTTCTTAAAAACTAACGCATTAATGTGTTCGATAGTTTAGTATCTTGGACTATGGGAAGAAAAAACCCGGTTTCTGAATGAAACCAGGTTTGCGGGCTCTCTATTGGTCGTAACATCGGCGCTCAGTTATAGATTACCAAACGCTTCCGGAGGGACTCTACTCGCTGTTTGGCAGTGGCATTGTCTGGATCGCAGGCGAGAGCTTGTTCGTAGATTTCCAAGGCTTGAGCTGTTAATTTCTTGCGCTCGTAGGCGTGACCCAGATTGTTGAGAGATGTAACGTAATCGGGCTGCAACTTCAGGGCTTCTTTGTACTGGCGGATCGCGATGTCGTATTGTTCTTGGCCGAAGTGTGCAAAACCGAGGGCGTTGTAAATAACGGCTTGATTTTCTTCGCCTTCTAAGTCTTTGGCTTTCAGGGCTTTTTGAAACAGTACGATCGCCTGGGAATACAGCTTCTTATCTACATATATACTTCCTAATTCGTAGTATTCCTGTGCTGTTCCTTTTTCTACCGTCAGTTTATTTTCTAAGCGTTCTAAAGACATTTCCAGGTTCCGAGTTTTGAGAATCTGGCGCACCACAAACCAGGAACTGCTGCCGAGTATAGCGAGCAGGACTGTCAGGTAAACAATGAGCAAATTACTATCCATGTTTTTCTTAAAATTAGGTAGGTGCTGTGGAAGGTTTTATTTATTTTAAGGCGCTAGCAATGTCTGACATTTGCCTCTGCAACTGTATAAAAAACACGGAAATAGCGATCGTTCGGCCCGATCGCGATTTCTGAAAAAGCAAGAATCCAGAAGTAAGAACAAAGAAGGAAAGTTTGTCTCAACCTCCTAGATTTATCAGGAGTTTTCCTTCTCTGGCAGACAGTTAAATCTTTCTTACTTCTGCTTTCTGCATTCTGAAAATAAGGCGAACTTTCAAGCTCCGGCTCGATTGGCCATTTCCACTACTTTACCAAATGTTGCCGGGTCAATAATCGCCATTTGTGCCAGCATTTTGCGGTTGATTTCGATGTTGGCTTTCTTCATGTTGCCGATCAGTCTGCTGTAGCTCGTGCCGTGCTGGCGCGATGCAGCATTGATCCGAGCAATCCACAGGCGGCGGAAATCGCGTTTGCGTTTTTTGCGATCGCGATAACCGTTACGCAGGGCCTGCATCACCCGTTGGTTAGCTGTGCGGAACTGTTTCGACTGTGAGCCTCGGAAACCCTTGGCTAATTTGAGAATTTTTTTGCGGCGCGCTCTGGCGACATTACCGCGTTTTACCCGTGTCATCTTTAATTTCCGTTAAACTTTACAAGTATGGAAGCATTAACCGCACGTTAGCATCGTTGGTCTCGTCGATGACGACCAGCTTAGATAGACGGCTTTTGCGAGCTGAACTTTTGTGCTGTAGCAAGTGGCTTTTGTAAGCTTTGCGGCGCACAATTTTACCGCTGCCGGTCGCTCTAAAGCGCTTTGCGGCTGCTTTGCGAGTTTTGAGTTTTGGCATGAACTGGTGTTATTTGGACACAAGCTTCAACGGTATCACGTTTGTGCTACTTTCTGCAAGGGAGATTTGCGGGTTGGGGGCGGCGCTGCATTTGCTGCCATAGACAGGATGCGCGATCGGCTAATCTTGTGGTTGTTTGCAGTAGTTGACACCGGGTATAAAATTTTATACCGCCACTGCGGTATAACTAAGGGTTCTACCTCTGGGTTATCAGCAGGGTTAATATTTGAAAGCTTGTTGTGAGGCACGATAATTAAATCGAAGATGTAACATTAATTATTGGTTATGGCGCTTAGAGAGTCCCTTGAAAAAATCCTGTTTGAATATCCATTGGTCAGTAACGACAACTTCAAGGGACATTCCTTTGCTAGTTATGTCAGAAATGTAGTGCCGAAATCAATAAGTGCTTCATTGGAATTACCAGAAATCTATAGCGTAGAAGCTTCAGCAGGTAAGGGTTCTTGGGCTAAAGTTCCTTGGATAGCAATATTTAACAAGCTTGTAACTGAGAGTGTCCAGTCGGGGTTTTACTGTGTTTATTTATTTCGCGCCGACTTCTCTGGCGTTTATCTTTCTCTCAATCAAGGAATAGCAGATAAAAGAAAGAAGTTCGGACTTAAGAAGTCGAGGGACATGGTAAGGGATCAAGCACAACTATTTAAAGATCAGCTTGGTTCTGAGAAGCTCAGAGAATTTTCCGAACCTCTCGATCTTCAGCTTGATTCAGTCCCCAAGGAAACTACTTCTAGAAGGCTTGGACTTGCTTATGAAGCAGGAAACATAGCATCGAAGTTTTATTCAAGGGAATCACTTCCTGATGACGAGGAGTTGGTAGACGATGTTAGGAAAGTGCTTGAAATTTACTTCTCCCTGTTTGAGGAGGTTTCTTTGAAGGAGGAGGCTGATTCTGATTTGTTGAAAGAGGTTTCTTTGAATGAGACTGCTGAAAACAATCAACCAGAAAGAGAATGGTTTGAAGATCGGACAAAGTATAGACTTCATCGAGTAACAGAACGAAATCAAACGTTATCTAGAAAAGTTAAGCAGTTGCAAGGATATGAGTGCAAAGCTTGCGGTTTTGATTTTGAGTCTCGATACGGAGAAATAGGCAGAGGATACATAGAAGCTCATCATAATGTTCCAATTTCAAACTTAAGTGGGACAAAGATGAAACTAGATCCGCTTAATGATTTTACTGTGCTATGCTCAAATTGCCATAGTATGATTCATCGCATTAAACCAACGCCAACCTTAGAGGAGTTTAGGCAAAACTTGATGATGTAGTATGAGTAAAGGCGTTTATATCAAAAAAAAAATAGGCTAGCCATATTTCACAGCGCCTATCTCAATTAAAATTTTAATGGCTCCCCGCAACGCCGTCTTACCTCAGCTTTTGACCTGGTATTTTACCAGGTGGGTACCGTTGGCTCGGACTTAAAGTTTCTGGGTACAAGCCCAGTTTACTGCTGTCCAAACATCTTGATTCCCGAGAGTTAAGAGTTATAGATCAAAAAAACATTATTGGCAGTCACCAACGTCGCAGTAGAACCTTTATTTAATATATACCAACTAACCAGATTTTGGCAAGCTTCGAGCAATTTAACTTGCATACCAGATAGATTCAACGGTTTGAGCGATCGCCTCTGCTGACGATCGCCCTTGAGCCACCAAGTCCGCGTCGAGCACAACTGTAACGTGACCGAGTTTGCGGCCCGGACGCGATACTTTCTTACCATACCAATGTACAAAAGCACCGCTAATTTGTGCCAGTTGTTTTCGTTTTGCTAAATAGTCGGACTCAGCCGACTCGTAGCCGAGCAAATTTATCATGACAGCGCCTGCACATTTCAGAGCCGAATTGCCTAAAGGCAGTTGACAAACTGCGCGCAAATGCTGTTCAAATTGTGAAGTTTCGCAGGCATCGATGGTAAAATGTCCCGAGTTATGGGTGCGGGGTGCAATTTCATTGACTAACAGCTTATTATCAGCGGTTAAAAATAATTCAATGCCGAATACGCCGACAGCTTCTAAGCTGTTGAGGAGAGTGCGGGCGATCGCACAAGCTTCAGTTTTCACATCTGAACTAATATCAGCAGGTGCAATCACCAGGTGGCAAACCTGATTTTGCTGTTGGGTTTCGACGATCGGATAAATCGCAATTTCGCCATTTGCCGATCGAGCTGCAATCACAGCCAACTCACGATCGAATGGCACAAACTCTTCTACTAGCAAAGACTGACCTTGGAGTTTAGCACGAATTGACTCAAAACTCCCTCGTTCCTTAACAATAAAAGTACCTTGGCCGTCATAACCGTGGCGGCGAACTTTGACGACAAAGGGAAAGTCGATCGATCCAGCATCCGAGTCTCCTTCACTCTGCACCCTGTCGGAAACAGAAATTTCCTGAAAGTCGATCGCCCCCGCCTTCAACAATTCTGGGGGCAAATCCGCGCAGCAATCCCATTCCCAAAACCTCGGAGTTGGCAAACCCAAACCTTGTAAATAACAGCGCTGAACGTACTTATCCAACAAAGGAGAAAGCGACGACAAACTCGGCTGAAATAACACACCTTGCAGTTCTAGCGGCCGCAAACCATCCAAATCCACAAACTCATTTTCAAAAGTAATAACATCGCAGCCAGCAGCCAATTGAGCTGTAGCCAAAACATCATCAACTGCCGCCAAAACAGCACCAGCAGCAACAGAAACTGCCGGGTCACTAGCATGGGGAGTTTGCACTAACAATTTAAGACCCAGCGCCCTAGCAGCATCCCCCATCATCGAAGCTAGCTGGCCGCCGCCGACAACGCCCACCCGCTTAAATTTGGCAGACGAACTCGCAGCGGTTTGATTTGGTTTCATGTGAGTAAAATTCCGCAGAGTCAACCTGCCTATTTTATCCCTATTTGTCGCCGGATGAATTACAGTAATTGAAGAGTTAAAAGCCAAAAAATAGTTTTAATTGCATGATTAAATCGAGGCAGCACCCAGAATAATTGGGCGACTAAAGTCTTTAATTATTGCACGAGCCCAGCCGTTGGCAAACAGCAGTCGAACCCTACCCCTCCAGAAAAGTGCCACATCTAGCAATTGGCGATCGCCAAGCATGGCATAATTGACAGCACTGCAAAAAGCAGATAGACAGGTGCAAACACTGAAAATCAGACATTCAGGGAACAACATTTATAGGTGAGGATACTGTGAAAGTTTTAGTTGTGGGGAACGGAGGTCGCGAACACGCGATCGCAAAAAAACTGCTAGAGTCTACGCGGATTAAACAAGTATTCTGCGTACCGGGCAATGGCGGCACAGCTACCACCAAAGGCTGTCAAAATCTGTCGCTCAACATCGACGACTTCCAAGGCATCGAACGCTTTGTGATGGTCAACAACATCGGATTAGTCATCGTCGGCCCCGAATTGCCCCTATCGCTAGGCATCGCCGACTATTTCCAACAGCGAAAAATGATGATTTTCGGCCCCACCAAAGCCGGCGCCCAAATTGAATCCAGCAAATCCTGGGCCAAAGAATTGATGCTCGAAGCAGGCATCCCTACACCCAAAGCCGCCGTATTTACAGACGCAGAAGCAGCCAAAGCATACGTTCTGGAACAAGGAACCCCCATAGTCATCAAAGCAGACGGACTCGCATCAGGCAAAGGAGTAACCGTTGCCACCACCGTCAAAATGGCTCACAGCGCCATCAACACCATTTTCCGAGGCGAATTCGGCACCGACAACATCCGAGTCGTCGTCGAAGAATTCTTAACAGGTCAAGAAGTCTCGATTCTCGCCCTCACCGACGGCATCACAGTGGAACCGTTGCTGCCGGCCCAAGACCACAAAGCTATCGGCGAAGGCGACAAGGGAGCCAACACCGGCGGTATGGGAGCCTACGCCCCAGCGCCCATTGTCACCCCGGAACTCATGGAAAGGATTCAAGAAGAAATTCTCGAACCCACCCTCGCAGCACTGCAAAAACGCAAAATCGACTACCGGGGCGTACTCTACGCAGGTTTAATGATTACGCCAGAAGGAGAACCCACAGTCTTGGAATTCAACTGCCGTTTCGGAGATCCCGAAACTCAAGCGGTTTTGTCGCTGCTGGAAACTCCTTTGGAAGATTTGGTGCTGGCCTGCTGTCAGCAGCGTCTCGGTGAATATTCTATTCGCTGGAAGTCGGGGGCCTCTGTGTGCGTAGTTTTAGCTTCTGGGGGTTATCCTGGAAGTTATCAAAAAGGCAAAGTTATTACAGGTATCGAGGAAGCTGAAGCCCAAGGAGCAGAAGTGTTTCACGCCGGCACCCAGTTGAAGCACCAGCAGTTGGTGAGCGACGGCGGCCGGGTTTTGGGCGTCACTGCGGCGGGAGAAACTTTGGAAGAAGCTATCTCCAAAGCTTATGCAGCAGTTGATTGCATCCAATTTGAAGGGGTCTACTGCCGTCGGGACATCGGTCGCCGAGCTCTGGACGATAAAAATTAGGAATTCCGGCATCGACCGCCATCCGAAAGCCAAGCAATCTCAATGTAGAAATGTAACAATGAAGTTTGGTATCTCTGGGGTGGCGGTAGCGGACAAGTCGCAGCAGAAAATTCGATCGGGAACCAACGGAATTGATCTTGCTTTTAATATTGAACTGGTGAACTGGTGAAATGCTGGCCATACTAAACAAAATCGGAGAAATTATTGCCCGCTGGTGGTCGGATTTTACCCTCCAGACCCGCCTGATGGCCGGTGCTACCCTCGTAGTGTCGTTAATTATGAGCGGCCTGACATTCTGGGCCGTGAATACTATCCAGCAAGACGCCCGACTTAACGATACTCGCTACGGCCGCGACCTCGGCCTGCTATTGGCGGCAAATGTGGCGCCGCTGATTGCCAAAAACGATCGCTCCGAAGTCGCCCGCTTTTCCCGCCAATTTTACAGCAGCACTTCCAGCGTCCGCTATATGCTTTACGCCGACGAAGCGGGAGATATTTTCCTGGGGATTCCTTTTTCGGAATCGGAGGTGGAAACTTCTCTGACGCTGCGCCGCCAAATTAAACTGCCTGATAATTTTATCGCCGACATTGAGGCGAGAAATTTAACTTCTTTGCCTTTAGTGCGGCAGCACTTGACGCCAGACGGAGAAGTAACAGACGTATTTGTGCCGTTAATTCATGAAGACAAATATTTGGGAGTTTTGGCGATCGGCATTAACCCCAATCCCGCAGCAGTTATCTCTTCAAATCTGACTAGGGATGTCACTTTAGCAGTATTTGTCACTATTTGGGTGATGGTAATTTTGGGAGCTGTATTTAATGCCCTGACAATTACTCAGCCGATAAAACAATTAGTTTTTGGGGTCAAAAACATCGCCAGCGGGGATTTTAAGCAGCGAGTTGACCTGCCTTTAGGGGGAGAATTGGGCGAGTTGATCGGCAGTTTCAATGAGATGGCCCAGAAACTCGAAAGTTATGAAGAACAAAATATTGAAGAGTTGACAGCGGAAAAAGCTAAGTTAGAAACTTTGGTTTCAACTATTGCTGACGGGGCGCTTTTATTAGACGCAAATTTGCAGGTGATTTTAGTTAATCCGACGGGGATGCGGATTTTTGGATGGGAAGGTAAAAATGCGATCGGAGTTAATGTTCTGAACATTTTACCTGCAGAAGTGCAGCAGGAGTTGGCCAGACCATTACACCAAATAGTGACGGGCGAGCGCGAAGGCGGCGAATTTCGCATCTCGATGAGCGAACCAGTCAATCGTACAATTCGGATTGTTTTAACTACAGTCATTCTGCACAAAGCGCCGGGTGCCGAACCGCTGTGCAAAAGCTGCGTCCGCCACGAGGAAGATACCTGTACCGAGTCGCAACGCCCGTTAGCTGTAGAGTGTACTTTCTACGAGCAAACTTCCAAGCATCAAGGTTCTGGACATTACCGGGAAAGTCTCAAAGGCATTGCAATGACAGTGCAGGACATTACTCGGGAAGTAGAACTCAATGAGGCTAAAAGCAATTTTATCAGCAATGTTTCTCACGAATTGAGAACACCTTTATTTAATATCAAATCTTTTATCGAGACTCTCCACGAGTACGGAGAGGACCTTCTAGAAAGCGAGCGCAGGGAATTCCTCGAAATTGCCAATCGAGAAACCGATCGACTAACTCGTTTAGTTAACGACGTGTTAGACTTGTCGCGGCTCGAATCCTGCCGAGTTTATCACTTGGATGCTGTTGACCTCCCGCAAGCTGTGGAACAAACCCTGCGGACTTATCAGTTGAATGCTAAGGATAAAGGCATCGAACTAGAGCAACAAGTTGACCCGTGTTTGCCGCCTGCTTTAGGTCATTACGATTTGCTGCTGCAAGTATTTGCAAATTTAGTAGGAAATGCCTTAAAATTTACGCAATCCGGCGGCAAGGTGGCAATTCGAGCGTATTTGCTAGAGTCGGAGGCAACCACCCACAAAGGCAGCCAATCCGGCAACCACAACTTGTCACCAAATGCCGGACATTTTCCGGTAGTGCGGATCGAAATTTCTGATACTGGAATTGGCATAGATCCCGAAGACCAACAAGCAATTTTCGATCGCTTTTTCCGGGTAGAAAACCGAGTACACACTTTAGAAGGAACGGGATTAGGTCTTTCTATTGTCAGAAACATTATTGACAAGCACCACACTAAAATTAATTTAGTTAGCGAAGTTAATGTGGGTACGACTTTCTGGTTCGACTTGGCAGTTTATCAGCCGAAACAAAAAGTAGAGATGGAAAATTCAATGCCCGTGGAAGCAACGGTGGAGAGTGAAACAATTGCGAGTCATGTTAAGTAAACACGACTTACGCATAGCCTTATACATATAGCGTGTTTTAGGGGTAATGCCCTGTGGTTGCCCCTCTTCAGAGGATAGTTGCCTAAGTTCTGGTAATTTAGCCCAATTCAACGTCAAACTCGATGGCTATTATAACCCAGACTTTTTACAGCCGTGTGGGTTTTGGGTGTTCTGTTTTTTTAGGTGTGTCTACTTACAGCGGTTCCCGCTGTTATGAGGTACAGTAGCAACAATTAGCAAACCAATTTCTCAAATGTTGAGGATTCATTAA